>JALYSW010000162.1 GCA_030854615.1 Gemmatimonadota bacterium | reverse complement strand
TCGCACTCGGGAGCGCGCGCGCTCGTCGATCATCCGCGCGATGTCCCCGACTCGATCCTCGCGCGGCTACCGAAAAACGGCGGCATCGTGATGGTGCCGTTCGTGAACACATTCGTGTCACCGAAGGCGCGTGCGCACGACGTGGCAGAGGAAAAGGTGCGCTCCGATGCGAAGGCGAAGTTCGGGGCGGACACGGCGGCGGCGCGACATGAGGTGGACGCGTGGCAGGCGGCGAATCCGCCCGTTCGTGCGTCGATCGCCGACGTCGCGGACCATATCGAGCATGTGCGCGACGTGGCGGGGATCGATCACGTGGGGATCGGTAGCGACTTCGATGGGATCGACGATGTGATCCCCGGCCTCGAAAATGTCTCGAAGTTTCCGAATCTGCTGGCAGAGCTTGCGCGTCGGGGCTGGTCGGACGCCGACCTGCGGAAAGTCGCGGGAGAAAATTTCATCCGCGTCTTCAGTCAGGCGGAGACCGTGGCGGCGAGACTGCAGAAGGAGCGGAAGGCGTCGACCGCCACCATCGCGGAGCTCGACGGACCGCTGCATCCCTAGCGACGGCTAGCGGGGATGCTCCATGATCGCGAGCAGCGAGGCATCTCCGAGCTCGCTCCACTGCTCGGGGTATTGCCACACGCGTCTGCAGACGTGCCCGGCGTCGAAGATCAGACAGCATGGCGCCTGGGCACCGGGAACGTCATAGGCGCGCGCCTCGCGAACGCGCCAACGAGTGCCGTCTTCGGCGTCTATCATTCGCTGCGAGAGCGTCTCGAGCCTCGGTTGTGACATCAGCCTCTTCGTCTGAACGCGCCCGCTTGCCTGTATCCGCTCTGCGCGCGACTACGTCGCGCCACTGCGTCCGGAATAATACATTGCAAGAACGGGGCGCGCGGGGAAAAGGGCCGTCGGACCGACGGTGCGAAAAGCGAATAGTGCGAATAGCGCTCGGTAAGATGAACAGATGAGGTCGACATCTCTCTCCGGATTGGACAGTCCGGCGGGATAATTTCGGGATGCAGGACCGAACGATCAGCTGCCGAGCAGTCGCTCGTAGCTCTGTCTCGTAATCTCATAGCAGTCACAGGACGCCGCTTCGAGTCCGGAACGATCGAGCACCGTGATCCTGCCGCGAGAGTACGTGATCAGCCCCTCTCGCTGCAGAACGCCGGCGGCGAGTGTGACGGCCGGCCGGTGCACGCCGAGCGAGTACGAAAGGAACTCGTGCGTCAGCCTGAACGACTCCAGGCGCATGCGATCGTGCGTCATGAGCAGCCATCGCGCGCATCTGGCTTCCAGGGTATGCAGTCGGTTGCACGCAACGGACTGTGCGGCCTGAGTGAAAAGCGCGAGCGAGTGGCGATAGAGCATCCGCGCGAAAAACTGATTCCTCTCGACGGCTTTCGCGAAGTTCGGAGCGCTCATCCGATACGACGCGCCGGTGAGCTGCACGAACGCACGTGTCGGCATTCTGTCGTCGCCGAGAAGCAGCGGAAGGCCGACCCACCCCTCGTAACCGATCGTACCGACTTCGACCGCGCCCTCGTCCATCGCATTCACCATCGAGACGCATCCACTCGTCGGGAAAAAGACGTGCGTGATCGGTGCGTTTGCTTCGTACAGCACGTAGTTGAGTGGCAGTGAAAACGGCTCGAGATCAGCAACGACGCGATCGAATTCGGCGGGAGGGAGCGCAGCGAGAATGAGATTTCGCGAAGGCGCATCATCCGGCGTCTCCGTCACACTCAAATTGCGAACTGCCATCTCGGGTGAGCTCCGCTGAAATAGCTGAGTCGCATTCGATGCTCGTGCACCGCCGACGATGGCTGGCAGAATCCACGAACGAGAGTCGAATGGGTGGCAAACGCCACCGCAAACCGAAGTGAAGAATTGCCTCGCTCCGAGTCAGGAACAATAGTAGCGAACGCGAGCTAAAATGCAGCTCGCGTTGATGTTACGGCGTTTTGAGCGTATTCAATTGTACGCATCAGCGGCACGACATACCCGGGGCCGGACTCGAACCGGCACGCCCTTGCAGGCAAGGGATTTTAAGTCCCGCGCGTCTACCATTTCGCCACCCGGGTGCGACGCCGCGCTCCGCGCGCGCGTCGCCGTATCGCTACCACATCACTCGCGCGCGCGCCACGCGCGTACGCGCTTGGTCAGGCGCGACACTGCTCCTCCGATCCCGCCGCTCGCCTCCCTCGATGCAATGTGCAACGCTGCGGCGAAATCGGAAATGCTCGCGAAGCGATCCTGCCGGGACCGCGAGAGCGCGCGCTTGAGCGCTTCGTCGATAGGGACGGGGACGTCGGGGCGCGCGACGCGAATCGATGGTGGGCCGCTCGCGAACATCTTCGAGACGACCGCCTGCGCAC
The DNA here is from genome assembly GCA_030854615.1 of Gemmatimonadota bacterium. GTDB lineage: Bacteria > Gemmatimonadota > Gemmatimonadetes > Gemmatimonadales > Gemmatimonadaceae > FEN-1250. The sequence goes on along the minus strand of JALYSW010000162.1, from coordinate 16,144 downwards.
TTCGCCCCCCAAAGGGGGGTTCGCCCGCGAGCATTTCGTAGAGGACGATGCCGAGGCTGTACTGATCCGTTCTGCCGTCGAGCGAGGGATCGCCGCCGACCTGCTCGGGACTCATGTACTGAGGCGAGCCGACGACGAAGCCGGCAGTGGTCGTCGTGACCTTGGCGTCGACGAGCCCTTCCCGCCACTTCCCCGTCTCGTCGTGCATCGGGCGCGCGATTCCAAAATCCGCGAGCAACGTCTCCCGGTGCGCGCTCACCATGATGTTGTCCGGCTTTACATCTCGATGCATGTATCCCGAGGCATGCGCGTATTCGAGCGCGCCGGCCACATCGCACGCGATGCGCAGCGCGTCGTCGAGCGGGAGCTGCGATTCCCGCTTCATGCGCTCGCGGAGCGTCTCGCCCTCGAGCAGAGGCATCGCGTACCAGAGCAGATCGCCGCCCGCTTCGCCGTGATCGTGCACCGCGAGAATGTTGGGGTGCTCGAGATGCGAGGCGACGGCGATCTCGTGACGGAAGCGCTCCGATCCGAGCGATGCGGCGACCTCGGGGCGCAGGACCTTGAGCGCGACCTCGCGATCGACGCGTGTGTCGTGTGCGCGAAAGACCCTCGCCATTCCACCGGTCGCGATCTCGCCGCGCACGATGTACGCGTCGCCCAATGCCGCCTGCAGTCGTGCTCCGAGCTCTGTCCCTTCCAGCATGCGTTCCTCGACACGAACGTCGCGTCGAACACCAGCGGGAATGATGCACATCGATCGAAGCGGGAAACGGGACTCGAACCCGCGACCCCAACCTTGGCAAGGTTGTGCTCTACCAACTGAGCTATTCCCGCAGTAGCGTCGAAGTTATTGCGACGCCCGCGCGCGGACAAGTCGCCGCGGCCGTCCACCACGGGCGTCAGCGCTCGAGTTGCGCCGCGAAGCGGAGCCGCACGTAGTCGGCCGTCCATTCCCCATCGCGCCCTCGCAGACTCGGCGCCAGCAGCGAAGTCATCTCCTCGAGCATCGCCTCGCGCTGCTCGCCGACCACTCCGACAAGAAACGGGTGTGCGAAGGTGTCGAGCCAGCCGCGCATGCCCGTGGGGAGCGGCGTCGGCCGTGGAATGAGCTCCATTCGAAGCACCGCGAAGCCGTGCGTCTCGAGGCGCTCCGCATACTCCGCGGGCGATGGGAAGTACCAGGGCCACCGAGCTTCGCCATCGATGTCGTGGGCGCGAAGTACAGCGAGAATCGCGGTGCAGATCGCCGCCACGTTTCCCTGCGCGCCCATCTCGCCCACGAAGCGCCCTAAAGGCTTGAGCGCGCGCCGAATGCCCGCGAGCGCGCGATCCGGGTCGCGCATCCAGTGCAGCGCCGCATTCGAGAAGGCTGCGTCGAACTCCGCATGAAACGGGAGCGCATACGCATCGATGACGCGCGCGTCGATGCCGCGGCCCCGTGCGGCCGCGACGAGCGATGTGGATGCATCGATTCCCACCACCGCCGCGCCGCGTGCGACGATCGAAGCCGTCAGCGCGCCGTCTCCGCATCCAACGTCGAGCACGCGCTCGCTCGGCTTGGGGTCGAGCCAATCGACGACGGGCTCACCCAGCTCCGCCACGAATCGCGCATTGCGCGCGTAGCGCTCCGCGCTCCACTCCTGCGATGACGAAGACTCGTCCGCGGAATCCCTCATGCGGGAAAAGCTAGTCGCGATGCAAAACCGTTCATCGCTCGCGACTCAGGGAGCCGGCGCGTGATCGATGTTCGTCCCGTATTTCGCATTGACGGCATCGATGATGCCGTTGACGATCTCCACGTGCGCGGCAGCAGCCGGGTGCACACCGTCGAGCGAGAAGTACAGCCCGAACGCCGCCGTCGGATGCGTGAGATCGGGGAACACAGGAATCTTCCCCGCGAGCTTGAGCGCGACGAGCGGAGGATTCGGATCGAAGTACGCGTAGCCCAGTGAATCGGCCTCCGCCGAGATCAGCGCGTTGTAGGCGTCCACCGTGTCCGACACTGCAATCTGCTCTCCTGCATCGAGCACGTAGACATTTCCAACAGGCGCGTACGGCGACGGAAGCGCCTCGCACGCAACGAGCGGCGGGTGCGCACCAGCGCGGATCGCACCGGCGAGCTGGAAGTTGATCAGCGACGTCGTGGTTGGCGGACACGTCGTTGGATCGATCGCCGTCGTCGTGCCTGCCGCCGCATCGAAGCCGGCCTTCACCGCGGGATTATAGAGCGCCGCCGCAGGAAAGAGCAGCGGCACGTTCGTCGTGTTGACGACCCCGATGAGCACGCCGCCCTTGATCGACGGAATGGCCCTGAGCCCCTTCACGAGGTTCTTGTAGTTCGTCGTGAATGCGGTAAGGGACGTGACGCCGTTCGATATTCCCGGCGCCGCATGGAGAATTCCCGAGAGCGACGCGTTGAGCACGTCGTTGTTGCCGATCCACGCGCTCACGAACGTCGGCTGCGCCTCGGCCGCGCGCTGCACCTGCGTTTCGCCGCCGAGGACGAGCGTCGTCAGCACGTTCTGAACGAGGGTGTCGAGCCCCGTCACTGCGCCGGTGGGCGACAACGACGTCGCACCGGGGACCGCGACGTTGTTGACCGCACCCGGCGTCGCCGCAGGCTCACGGAACGCGCACGTCGTCGACGTGCCGCCGCCCACGCGATGCTGCGTGTTGAAGTTGTCGATCGGAGGCGGGCATCCCGGCATGTTGAGCAGCGGAATGCGGAAGTCCGTGTGCACCTGCTTCGCGAAGAGCACTGCGTAGCTCTGGTGCTGGGTCGAGTCGTTGATGCCGGCGGACTGCCAGCCGGCGGTGATGCTGTTGCCGATGGCGACGTAGGTCTTGAACAGCGAGTCGACCGGCTTCACCTGCACGGCGCCGTTGTCACCGCTGCACGCCACGACGGTCACTGCGAGCGCGATCGCGGCCACTCCGCCGGCGAGATATCTGTTACAGAACATCCGAGATCTCCCTGTGGAGTTTAAAAATTGACTTTCAGGCTGAGCGAGAAGACGTTCGCGTTGAGCGTGTAGAAGCCGGTGTTGAGCTCATCGGCCGTTTCGGTCTCCTGCGGGGTACCGACCGAGCGCGCGACGATTCGCCCGCGCCGTCCACCAGTGTCGACGTGCAGGAAGCCCGCGTCGAGCGTGTAGGACGCACCGACGGGAAGACCGATGCCGATCGTGTAGTTGCGCCGATTCATGTCGGGGAGGAGCGGCGTCACCGTCTCATCCGGCGCCGGGGAGCCGATCCAGTCGAAGCCGACGCGCCCGCGGAAGCCCGCCGCGAACGCATGCTCGACACCGAAACGGACGGAGTTCGAGCTTTTGTAGTTCTCGAGCAGGGTGTGGCTGAGCCCCGCGTCGTTCGCCGGTCCCTCGAAGTCGACGACGAGCGTCTTGAACGACTTGTAGTCGATCCACGCGTAGTCGACCGTGAGCGTCGTGTTCGTAATTCCCGTGTAGCCGATGCCGGCCTGAAATTGCGCAGGGTGATCGATCTCGGTGTTGACGTGTTGCCCCGCGCTGAGCGGCGCGCCAGGCGCGAACTCCGGCGTGAGCAGCGCATCGATTGGCGTGCCGGCGGGAAAATGTCCCGGGAATGCCGTGTTCAACGGATTGTTCGCCGCGAGCACGAGGTTCGTCTGCTGCTGCGTGAACTGCACGTTGGCATTCTTGTACTTGAACTTGAGCTCGGAGAGGTAGCGCGCGCCGACCTGCCAGTCCGCGCCGATCTTCCCGTGAATGCCAACGTTGAAGCCCCACGCCGTCGCGTCGCCCTTGAGATCCGCCGAAGCGAACTGCGTCCCCGTCGGTGTGCCGAGCAGTTGGCCGAAGGTGAGACCGCCCGCGCCTGGAACCGCCACGGGCGCGAGATCGATCCCCTGCCGCAGCTCGACGTTCGACACGCCGAAGACCGGACCACCGCCGATCGACCAGCCGGGCGCGAAGCGATACGCGAAGTTCGGCTGGATGTAGTCGCTCGACAGCGACGCGCGCTGCGATTCGAAGCGCCCTGGGAAATCCGGCTTCCACTGCGACACGAGGCCGTACGGCACGTACGATCCGATGCCGACCGCCCACTTCGCACCGCGCGGCGTGTAGTTGAGAAAAATGTGCGGCGGAAACTTCACCGGCACGTCGCCCGGATAGCTGCGACCGGAGCTGTCCGCATTGAAGCCGCCGTTCACTTGCACCGCGGCCGCGCCGACGTACAGTCCCCACCCCTGCAATCCCGTCGTCGCGGCAGGATTCCAGTAGATCTCCGAGGGATCGTTGCAGGGAACGCTCGTGACCGCGAAACCGCGGGAGACCGCGCACGATCCGATTTCGTTGAGACCGAATCCTTGCGCTTCCACTGCTGCCGGCGCCACGAGGGCGGCCAGCATCAGACATCGCGAGAGACGATCGAGATTCATCAGGCTTCTCCTTCGTGTGACAAGCGACAATCTCGCGGCCGCAAAGGCCAGGAGGCGGATCGAGTCCTGGGGGGTCGCGTATCCGCGCCCCTTCATTGGCTGTAAGAGTATTACCCGCCCGCCGACTTCGACAGGCTTGTGTGCGGGCGACCCCTGACGTAGCCGGGATCGACGTGAATCGGGTCGTCCTAACGCCATGAGCCGTAACGAGCTATCAGGGGCGTGCTCCCAGCGCGTGAACGGCGTACCAGGCGCACCAGGCGAGCAACCCCGCGAGCGACGCATCGCCGCCGTTGAACAGCGCGCGCCCCTCCGCGTCCACGACCTCGGCCGCGAGGCCGTTGTCCAGCGGCGCTCGGCGCAGCCACTGCAGGAGCCCAGCGGCGTCGGGTCCCATCAGTCGCGCGCACTGCTGCGCGAGGAGATGCGGCTCGGTACCGACTCCCTTCACCGTGCGGCGATAGGCCGAATCCTGGCGTTCGATGGCGTCATACATCGGAAGCCAGTACGCGGACGCATACGGATCGTCCGCGGTCTCCTGATGGCCGGCGAGATCGATCGATGAGGCGAAGGACACCTTGGCCCCACTCCCGACCGCGAAGTGCCGTTTGAGCGCCGCGCGCACGGCGTCGGGGTCTTCGACCTTGCGCGCCGTCTCCTCATCGAGCGTGCGGCGAAAGATGTCGAGCGCCTGCGCGACGACCGCGTTTCCGTGCAGGGTGAACGGATGTGCGGCGGGATCGCCGGAGAGCGTCACCTCTGTCCTGTAGAGCGGGACGTGGAGATCGCGGCGCTCCGCGAGATCATCCCACGACGCATATAGCGTCTCCGCGATCACGGGCTCGTCGACGATCTGGTCATCGTTGGTCTCGCGGATGTAGCGGTCGGTCGCGAGCGCGAAGGACGCGAGCCCCTCGAGCGAGAAGCCGGGCTCGAAGAGAGTCCCGTCGAGATAGTGGACGCCGAGTCCGGGCGCATAGCCGTGCAGCTCGCTTGCGCGGAGGAGCAGCTCACGCGCGAGCGATGGATCCGCGAGCTGAATCGCCGGAAGCGTCCACGAGAGCGCTTCCCAGTCGCGCACGGTGATGCCGTAACCATTCCACGGAGCGCGGCTGCGCACGAGATAGAAGTGGGCATCGTCGAGCGCGCGTCCCGCCGCGTAGAAGTACGCGAAGAGCAGGTTGCGGTTGATGAGCCGGTCGATGCCATCGTGGCCGACGGTCTGCTCCATGCTCTGCAGCGCGTCGCGTGTGACGGTGAGCAGATCGCTCCATCCGCGGCGGCGCATTGCCGCCACCGTCGCCTCGGCGCCGTCGCGCTCAGGTCCTGCGGCGATGAAGAAGGCGACGCTCCCCTTCGCGCCGCCGGCGACCTCGAGCTCGCGACGCAGGGAGAATCGTGGCGACACGCCGGCATGCGTCTCGACGCGAGCGTCTCCGTCCGCCGCGATCGCGAGCGCGGCGAAGCCCGGCTGCGCGGTTCCCTCGAGGACGATCACCTGCTGCTCGCCCTCGATCACGCGGTGCGCATCGTCGGCAGCGCGAGGAGAGCGCACGCGCAGCTGGCGATGCCCGAGCACGCCCTCCAGCGCGATCGCGATGGTCGCGGCGGACGCGCCACGATTCTCGATCGCAATCGCGTAGACCGCGCCGGCGAGATCCGCGTCGCGGCCATGCGGCGCGAACAGCGTGCCGCGTACCACGAGCCCGTCCACGGTGCACGTGAAGGTCGGAATCCAGCCAAGGGCGCGCTCCCAGGCTAGCTCGAGCGAGGCGAGCTCGCGCGGCGTTCCGTTGACGGTGATCGTCGGCCGAAGGAGCGGAGCACCACGGGCCTCGAGGAAGTCGGCGGAGCCGGCGAACTCCAGCGCCGCACGAGCGCCGCGGTGAAGCACGCCGAGCGCATGCAGCGAGCCGTCCGCCGGGTGGATGCACGGAAGGGAGAGCCAATGATTGCCGGTCACCTGCCAGGGCATCGCGGGGATCGCTATCTGTTTCACATCGACCATCGAAGGGGGGCGCACGCGCGCCGGCGAAAGGCCGGGCGCGCCCTCAAACATCATCGCGCCGCTCCCTACTGGCAATGCGCGCGATCCCGCATCGTTCAGGAGCACGCGATTCGGTTGACATCCGATCGCGCGCGATGACAGTCTCCAGCGGCCCGCGCGCAGTGCGCGACCGCTTCAACTCGCGCCCTCTTCCCTGCCCGCGTGCCCCTTTCCTCGAAGTGCAGACGCACACGATTCGTGCTGGTCGCCATCTCCACGGTCGCCGCGATCGCATCGCTCGCTGCCACGGCCCGCGCGCAGTCGGTGCTCGGCTACGGCGAGGATGCAACGGCGGCGCCCGTGGGCGCGATACGGATCCGGCTGTCGAACGAGTGGGATCGCTCTCGAGCGATCAATGACTTGCGTGCGACCAGCGGCGAGATCGATACCAGCTACGATTCGGACCGGCAGTTGCGCGCATCCACGATCGGTCTGGAAGTCGGCGTGCTCAAGCGTTTCTCGGTAGGCGTCACGGTGCCGTGGGTGACGACAAAGGCCCTGACCTTTCTGTCGTCGCGACATGTGCACGACTCGACGACGGCGCTGATTCTCGACACGCTGCTCGAGACCAGCCACAACGGATGGGGGAACGTCGAGGTGCTCGGCCGGCTCGTGTGGCTCGGCGAACCGGGACGGCAGGCGCGACTCGCACCGCGCGACGGTATTCACGTACGCAGTACGATCGTGGGCGGCGGCTTCCTCGGCACGGGAATCAAGGTCGATCCGACCGACCCGTTCGCCATCGGTACGAGCGACCGCGCGCGCTCACTCGTGCTCGAGTCCGCGACGGATCTCACCGTCGGCACGCACTTTTTCGGATCGTTCGTCGGCCGGTACCTGAAGCCGATGTCCGACAACGTTGTCGTCGCGCTTCATCCATCGGCAAATTCATTCGCAACCGATGGCGTGCCCTTGATCGCCGCGCGCGAGCTCGGGACCAAATACGAGCTGGAGATCACGCCCCGCTATCAGTTCGGCAGATACTTCGCGGTGGGGATGCAGTATCGCTACCACCACGGTGCGGAGGATCACTACACCGGTCAGACGACGGGCACCGACAACGGTGGCAACGAGGTCACGCTCGACGCCGCTTCGCTCGACGCGGGAACCGCAATAACCGAGCAGCGGCTTGGCTTCGGCGTCGTCTACTCCGCGGTCGACGCCTACACGCACAATCGCTCGCGCATTCCCGTCGAGGTGACCTTCCAATACTCGAGGGTCGTGTCGATCTCGAACGAGCTGCCGAAGGAGTCGCAGGTGACGTTCTCGGTGCGACTTTTCCATCGGCAGTGGGGCACGGAGTTCGCGCCGCCGACGATCGTGAAAACCGCTCCGACGCTTGAGCCCGAGCCGGCGGCTGCGGTTACGCCACCGAAAGAATCAACGAAGCCAGTGCCCGAGGCCCCGGCTCCGCCGAAGCCGTAACGCGTGTGAACCGCGCTGGAACTCATGCATCGACGATTGGAGGTACGGACAAAAACGGAAAGAGGCACGGACAACAAACGGATACGGCGACTGCCTAGCGCTTTTTCGTCAGCTTCCTCGCGGCGCGTGGCACTGACGTGACTTCCTCTCGTTCGTGCGCCGCGGCGGTCAGAAGCTCGCGCGCGTGCGCGAGGCTGACGTCGCTCTCGGGGTCGCCGCCGAGCAGGCGCGCGACCTCGATGATGCGCGCATCGCCCTCGACCACACGCGTGTCGGCCGTCGTGATCCCGCCGCGCGCGCCCTTCTCGACCACAATGTGATGGTGCGCGCGCGCGGCGATCTGCGGTAAATGCGTGATCGCCAATACCTGATGATGTTTCGCCACGCGACGCATCGTGTCGCCCACCTGCAGCCCGATCTTCCCTCCGATACCGGCATCGACCTCATCGAAGACGAGCGTCGGAACGCGATCGAGACGGGCGAGAATCGTCTTGAGCGCCAGCATCACGCGTGAGAGCTCGCCGCCCGACGCCACGCGCGCGAGCGGACGCGACTCGTGCCCGCGGTTGAGCGCGATGCGCAGCTCAATGTCTTCCGCACCCACGGCGCCGATTTCCGTGCGGGCACGGAGATGCACGTCGAGATGCCCGTCCGGCATGCCGAGCTCGGGAAGCACCGCGTCGACCTCGGAGGCGAGTCGCGCCGCCGCATCGCTCCGCAACGCAGTGAGCTCCGCTGCGGCCGCCGAGAGCGAACGCTGCGCCTCGCGATGGCGCTTCTCGAGCTGTTTGACATCGAGCGAGCCGCTGTCCACGAGATCGAGCTCCGACCGCGCGACGCGCGCCGTCTCGGTCACCGCCTCGAGCGACGGACCGTACTTCTTGGTCAGCCGAAAGAGGAGATCCCGCCGGCGCTGCACCTCGGCCAGCCTCGCGGGGTCCAGGTCAACCGCCTCTTCGTACTCATCCAGCTCGCGCGCGAGCTCCTGCAGTGAATAGAACGCGCCGTCGTACAGCTCCTGCAGTCGCGCGAGCGACGCATCGATGCGCTGTATGGCAGCGAGCGAGCGCTGCATGTGCCCGAGACTCTCGAGCACCGCGCCCTCCTGCCCTTCGAGAATCCCTGCAAGCCCGGACGCCAGAGACTTCAGCTCCTCCGCGTGCTCGAGCCGGCGCGACTCCTCCTCGAGCGAGACATCCTCTCCCGCCTTGAGCTGCGCCTCGTCGATCTCCGCGACGAGATGGCGCAGATAATCGGCGCGGCGCTCGGCGTCCGCCTTGCGCGCGATGAGCGACTGCATCTCCCGCGCGATCCCCAGCACTTCCTCGTGTGTCGCGCGCACGCGCGCGGCCATCGGCGTGGCCGCGCCGAAGGCGTCGAGAATTGCACGCTGCGACTCCTCGTCGAGCAGCGTCTGCGCCTCGTGCTGGCCGTGCAGGCTCACCAGCGCGCGTCCAACCTCGGCCAGCACGGCGGCCGTCGTCGTCGCGCTGTTGATCCAGGCACGGGTGCGCCCGCTCGAGACAATCTCGCGGCGAAGTACGATCGTGGTCGGATCATCGACGTCGACGCCGCGCGCGTCGAGAAGTGCGATCAGCTCCCTGTCGCTCGACGCATCGAAGATCCCCTCGACCGACGCCTTCTCTGCGCCGGTACGGATCAGATCGGCCGCGCCACGTTCGCCGAGGAGAAAACCGAGCGCGCCGACGATGATCGACTTCCCCGCGCCTGTCTCGCCGGTGAGAACGTTGAAGCCCGGCGCGAGCGGAAGGGTGAGCGAGTCGATGATCGCGAAGTTCCGAATGCGCAGCTCAGTCAGCATCCGCCTCCTTGTCGCGCTCGCGGAGTCCCCCCCATCCCAGCTTGCGCCGCATGCGGGAGAAGAACGTTCCATCGCGGAAGGTGACGACCAGCACCGGCTTGTCCGCGCGTCGCACGGTGAGCGTATCGCCCGGAGAGAACGTCGCGCCGACCTGGCCATCGATCGTCACCAAAAGCTCGTCCGGGCCATCTTCCACCTGCACCGTCACCTCGGCGTGCGGCGGCAGTACGACAGGGCGGATCGCGAGCGTGTGCGGCGAGATCGGCGTGAGGATCAGCGATTCGACGGTGGGAACCACGATCGGTCCGCCGGCCGAAAGGTTGTACCCCGTCGAGCCCGTCGGCGATGAGATGATGATCCCGTCCGCCGCGTAGGCGCTCATGAGCTCACCGTTCACCGAGGCGCGCATCGTGAACACGCGAGCGAAGCCACCCTTGTGCAGCACGATGTCGTTGAGCGCGCGCCACCGCGGCTCGGAGTGGCGCGTCGTCCACGCCTCGAGCGTCATGCGCTTCTGCACGAGATAGTCACCCGCGGCGAGACGCTCGAGCGCGAGCTCCATGTCCTCGCGCGCGCACGCGGTGAGAAATCCAAGTCGCCCGAGATTGACGCCGAGCACCGGAATCTGCCGGCCGGCGACCAGACGCGCGCCGCGCAGCATCGTCCCGTCGCCGCCGAGCGTCAGCAGCGCGTCGATGTGCGAGGGATCGCTGAGCATCTCAGCCCTGCTCACGACGGAGTGCAGCTCTTCCTCGAACACAGGCGTGATCTGCAACGGCGGCGCGACCGCGATCAGGCGTTCCAGAACCGCAGGGAGCCCATCGTAGCTCAGGTTGCCGATCACCCCGAGTCGGATCACCCGGTGACCGCTTCCGTCTCGAGCAGTGCGCGCACGCGACGTGCAATTCCCGGCGCATCGAGCCCGGTGAGCGCGAGCTGCACCTTGCGAGGCGCCTGCTCGATGTAGCGATCGGGCACGCCATGCACGCCGACGCGTACCGACGGATCGATCTGCCCGATCACCGTCGCCATGTATGCGCCGAAGCCGTTGACGATCGTCCCCTCTTCGACGACGAGCACGTGCGGATGCTGGCCGACGACCGCGGTGAGCGTCACCTCATCAAACGGCTTCATGAAGCGGCAATTCACGACCGTGAGATCGAGACCATCCGCCGCGAGCTCCTCGGCGGCGGCCAGCGCGGGCAGCACCATCGTGCCCACCGCGAGGATTGCGACGTCGCGTCCATGGCGGAGCACTTCCCAAGTGCCGAAGGGGATGGCGGGGATCTCCGTGGCAGCGACCGGAACGTCGGGCGACGCATCGCGAGGATAGCGCAGGCAGAGCGGGCCCTTGTCGTACGCGAGGCCGGTACGCACCAGCGCGAGCATCTCGGTGCCGTTCTTCGGCGCGGTGACGACCATGCCGGGAATCGCGAGCATGTACGCGATGTCGTAAAGTCCCATGTGCGTGGGACCATCTTCGCCGACGAGTCCCGCGCGATCCATGCAGAACACCACGGGAAGCTGTTGCAGCGCGACATCATGAATGACGTTGTCGTACGCGCGCTGGAGAAAGGTCGAATAGATCGCAACGACGGGCTTGATGCCGCGCGTCGCCAGCCCTGCGGCAAACGTCACCGCGTGCCCCTCGGCGATGCCGACGTCGAAGAAGCGATCGGGGACCGCCGCAGCGAAGACGCTCGTGCCGGTGCCCGCGGGCATCGCGGCGGTGATGGCGACGACCGACGTGTCCTGCATCGCGATCTCGGTCAGTCCCTTGCCGAAGACCGCGGTGTAGGCGGGGTTCGCCGCGGCCGCCGCCTTCTTCTGCTTGCCGGTGCTCGGATCGTGACCCGCGGGCAGCGCGTGCCACTTCTCGTGGTGCTCGCCGGCGGGAAAGCCTTTCCCTTTTTTCGTGATCACGTGCACGAGGCGCGGCGTGCGCATCCCCTTCACCGCGGTGAAGGTGTCGACGAGCATGTCGATGTCGTGGCCGTCGATGGGACCGAAGTAGCGGAAGCCGAGCTCTTCGAATAGTACGCCCGGGGTGAGAAACGTCTTTACGCTCTCTTCCCACTTCCGCATGACCTGGCCGAGCACCGAGAGCGGGCCGGGCAGCTCATCGACGACACTGCCGATCTTGCTGCGGAGTCGATTGTAGATCGGATTGCGCTGCACCTGGCCGAGGTAGCGCGAGATCGCTCCGACATTCGGCGCGATCGACATCTCGTTGTCGTTGAGCACGACGATGATGTCGCGGTCGGATGCACCCGCATTGTTGAGCCCTTCGTACGACAGCCCCGATGTCAACGCGCCGTCGCCGAGCACGGCGAGCACGCGAAAGTCCTCATGCTTGAGATCGCGCGCGGTGGCGACGCCGAGCGCAGCGGAGATTGCCGTGGCGGCGTGTCCGGCGCCGAACACATCGTACTCGCTCTCGTCGCGCTTGAGGAAGCCCGAGAGCCCGCCTTCCTGGCGCAGCGTCTCGAACTGGTCGCGGCGTCCCGTGAGCATCTTGTGCGGATACGCCTGATGCCCGACGTCCCACACCAGCTGATCACGCGGCGTGTCGAAGACGTAATGCAGCGCGACCGAGAGCTCGACGACACCGAGCCCTGCGCCGATGTGCCCGCCCGTGCGGGAGCAGGAGTCGATGAGCGACGCACGCACGTCATCGCTGACGGCGCGAAGCTCGTCACGCGTCAGCGACTTCAGGTCGGCAGGGAGGTTCACACGCGGAGCAGACATCAGCAGGGGGTTCGGGAGTGAATCGTTCGAATCGACAACTCGGAATCGAGAGCGAGTTCAGCTCGTCCGTGCGATCGCGTACCGGGCGAGCATTTCAAGGATCGGCGTTCTGAGCTTCGCGTGCTCGAGCGCATCACATGCCTCTTCCACCAGCGATGCTGCGAGCTCGATCGCGCCGTCGACACCGAGCAGCATCGGATAGGTGCTCTTGCGAAGCGCGACGTCGCGTCCGGCGGTCTTGCCGAGTGCGGCGGTGGTCGATGTCGCGTCCAGCACGTCGTCCGCGATCTGGAAGGCGAGACCGATCGCATCGCCGTATGCGGTGAGTGCGTCGAGGCCAATCGCGTTCGCGCCCGCCGCGATACCGCCGATACGAGCGGACGCGCTGATCAGCGCACCCGTCTTCGCGCTGTGAATGCGCTCCAGTTGATCGATCGACAGCGAGCTTCCCTCCCCTTCGAGATCGAGCAACTGACCGCCCACCATTCCTCCGCCACCCGACGCGCGCATCAACTCTCGTACAATGGCGGCTTGGGAAGCGTTGGGCAACCCGAGCGCGGCACCGGCGTCGCAGGCCGCGCGAACGGCGAGCGGCACCATCAGGACGCCCGCTGCCGTCGCGATCGCGATACCATACACGCGATGCGTGGTCGCCCTGCCGCGTCGCACGTCATCATCGTCCATGCACGGCAGGTCGTCGTGTACAAGAGAGTACGCGTGGACCACCTCCATGCATGCGGCCAGCGCGCTCGCATCCTCCTCACCGCCGCAGGCGCGGTACGCCGCAAGCATGAGGATCGGCCGAAGGCGCTTGCCCTGTCCGAGGATGCTGTAACGAATCGCCTCGGCTATCGGCGTCGGGAGCGCTGCGAGCGCAGGGCTCGAGCAGAGGCGCTCCAGCTCGCGGTCGACGTTCGCGCGGTCGGTGGAGAGGTCGACGGTCATCGGCGTCGACGATCCCGACGCCGACCGCTCCGACGCGCCCATGTCAGCTTTCGAAGTCGGCGAGTGTGAATCCGCCATCGGTATCCTCGATGAGCTTGCGCACACGCGCCTCTGCCTGCATGAGCGCCGCGGAGGCGGTGCGAAGGCGCTCGATTCCTTCTTCGAACAGACGCAGCGCATCGTCGAGCGGAATCTCGGAGCGCTCGAGCTCACCGACGATGTTCTCGATGCGCGCGAGGTCGGTCTCGTAGCTCATCGTGCGTCCTCGGCCGCGCGAGGCGCGGGGTTCACGGAGCGCGCCGTTGCGTGCACCGTACCGTCGCGCAGGAGCAGATCGAAGTCCAGCGCGGGGGTGAAGTCGGTGACGCTGCCCAGCGTGACGCCGGAGGCATCGCGCGCGACAGAGTAACCGCGGGAGAGTACCGCGAGTGGGCTCAACGCGTGGAGGCGACCGGCGACCGCGCTCACGCGTGCGCCGCGCCGCTCGGTGCCGCGCGTCACGCTCGAGCGAAGGTCGCGCGCGGCGCGCTCGACGCGGTCGCGCCGCTTCTGCACTTGGCGCACGAGCGCCTCGCGCAGCGCGATCAGCATCTCCGCCGCTTCGGCGCGCGCGTCGGCAAGCACCGGGACGGCGGCTTCAGCGGCCGCCGACGGCGTGGCGGCGCGATGGTCGGCCACGAGATCGCAGAGCGTGATGTCGACCTCGTGGCCGACCGCGGAGATCGTAGGGATGGTGCACGCGGCGAGGGCGCGCGCAACGATCTCGGAGTTGAAGGCCCAGAGATCCTCGCGTCCACCGCCACCGCGGCCGATGATCACCGTGTCGACGTCGCCCCAGCGCACGACGCACTCGATGGCGCGGGCGAGATCCGCAGGCGCGCCGTCGCCCTGCACCTTCGCCGGCACGAGCACGATCTCGACGGTTGGGCAGCGGCGCCGCATCACGGCGATGATGTCGCGAAGCGCGGCGCCGTCGGCGCTCGTGATGACCGCCACGCGACGCGGGAGACGCGGGAGCGCACGCTTGCGGGAGGGGTCGAGGAGCCCATCCGCGCGGAGTCGTTCGGTTGCCTGGTCGAGCGCCTTGCGCCAGAGCCCATCGCCCACCGCATCGAGCGCGGTGATGGTGCACTGGAGATCGCCGCGCGCAGGATAGACCGTGAGCTGTGCAAGCGCGACCACCTGCATCCCATCCTCGGGAAGCGCAGGAATGCCGCGCTGATCGCGCGCCCAGAGCACGCACTTGATCTGCGCAGCCGCGCCGCGCAGACAGAAGTACCAGTGGCCGTTGCGATGCGATTTGAAATCGCTGATCTCGCCACGGATCCAGAGGCGAGGGAACGCGCCCTCGACCACGATCTTCGCCTGCTGGGTGAGCATCTCGATCGTTACTGCGCTCTCCGGCGAGGCTCCCGGAATCGCGGGAAGCGAAACGGCGACGGCTGCGACGGCAACGGCGCGCTGCTGGTAGCCCCGCGGAGGCTCGCTCACCGGGAAGAGCTGTGGCTCGAGCACCTCCGTCTGCGCAACGGGCCGACGCGACCCGCGCTTCATTTCGAGGCGCTCTGCTCGGCGGCGCGAACGGTGTTCTTGAGCAACATCGCGATCGTCATGGGGCCCACACCGCCGGGAACGGGTGAGATCTTCGACGCACGCTCGCGCGCGCTCTCGAAATCCACGTCGCCGACGAGGCGAAAGCCGCTCTTCGTGGAGGGATCCTCGATGCGATTGATGCCGACGTCGATCACCACCGCCCCCTCCTTCACCATGTCGCCGGTCACCATCTTCGCCTTCCCCGCGGCGACGATCAGGATGTCCGCGCGCAGCGTGTGCTCCTTGAGATTCTGCGTGGCACTGTGGCACACCGTCACCGTCGCGTTCGCGTTGGGCGTGCTCTGCACCATGAGCGCCATCATCGGCTTCCCCACGATGTTGCTGCGGCCGATGATGACGCACTCCTTCCCTTTCGTGACGGTGCCGGAGCGCGCGAGCATCTCCTGTACGCCGGCTGGCGTGCACGGCACGAAACCGTCGCGATCGCCGATCAGATTCTTCCCCACGTTCACCGGATGGAATCCGTCGACGTCCTTCTCGGGGACGATGGTGCGGATCACGACATCGGGATCGAGATGCTTCGGCAGCGGCATCTGCACGAGGATTCCGTGAATTGCCTTGTCCTCGTTGAGGCGCTTCACCTGCGCGATCAGCTCTTCCTGCGTCGTCGTGGCGGGCATGTTGATCGTGACGCTGTGCATCCCCGCTTCCTCGGAGAAGCGCCCCTTGTTGCGAACGTAGACCTCGCTCGCGGGGTCCTCGCCAACGAGCACCACTGCAAGCCCGGGCTTGATCCCGCGCGCGAGGAGCTTCTTCACGTCGGCCGTCACCTCTTCGCGAATGCTCTTCGCAATCGCGTTGCCGTCGATCAGCTCAGCGGGCAAAGTCCACCGCCCGCTGCTCGCGAATGACCACGATCTTGATCTGCCCGGGGTATTGCAGCTCGGTTTCGATCCGGCGCGCGATCTCCTCGGAGAGCGCCGCCATTCTGAAGTCGTCCACGTCGTCCGGGTTCACGATCACCCTGATCTCTCTCCCCGCCTGAATGGCGAATACCTTGTCGACGCCGGTGTAGCTCGCCGCGATGCGCTCGAGCCCTTCCAGCCGCTTCACGTACGTCTCGAAGGCTTCGCGTCGAGCGCCCGGGCGCGAGCCCGAGATCGCATCCGCGGCCTGCACC
>JALYSW010000161.1 GCA_030854615.1 Gemmatimonadota bacterium | reverse complement strand
GCTCGTTCGAGAACGTGAACAGTCGCACATCTCCCGGCCAGATCGCGCCGAGGGCAGCTGCCGCATCGACGCGCTTGAGGTCCGACTTGCCCGACAACTGACTGTCCATCGACCCCGACACGTCCACCAGCACGACCGTCTTGCCAGCCAGGATCGGCAGCTCGGCGATTGCCTCGCTCAGCGCCTGATCGATCACCGACTCGTACTGCGGCGCAGCGCGCGCCGCAGCGATGTACCGGAAGGGGAACACTCGTTGCGCGCCGCTGCCTCGCGCAACGATTACCGCTTTGACGACGTCGGCATCGCATCCCGCCGCCGCCATGTTGCGAAGGTTCCGAAGCAACGCCAGATAACCGAGCTTCCCCTCCCGAATCAGCCGCTCGAACGTCTCTTTCTTGTCCGCTCCGCCGGAGAGCTGCACTTCCCACGTGTCGGGAACCTTCAGCTCATTGCGCACCAGACGCGCCCACAGCTCCTCCTGCTCGGCGTCTTTCGGCTTGGCGTGCACAAGGAAGAGGACGTCGCGCAAGCGAATCGGGCCTGCACGATCGTACTTCGCGAGCGCGTACTCGTTGAACTTCTGAAACGCGCGCGCGAGTCCCTTCTTCATCTGGGCAGAGATCTTCGACTTCACCTTTTCCGGCGTGACGCCATTCACCTTCGCGTGAATGGCAAGCAGCTCTGACAGCTCGTCGGCCCGCTGCACGACACGCGCGATGGTGTCCGCGACGATTACATCGCTCTTCCCACTGCGAGCGAGCGCGGAGAGCAGGATGAGCGGCACGTGCCGGAGGTTGCCGACTTCACGCGTCTCGATCGCCATCGCGGCGACGATGGCCGCGGGGAGCTTGCTCGCGAGACGGAGGATCCGCGCGGCGGTTTCCTCGCCGTCTTCGTAGAACTCCGACTCCCAGAGCAGGCACGACATCACCGAACGCCGGAGTGCCTGTTCGTCGGTGATCGGAGCAGCGGGCGAGCCCTCGTGGGTGACGTCGTGCGGGCGGGACTCTGACTTGTTCAACTTCATTGGCCAACCACTGGCAGCGATGCTTTGCGCGAGCTGCTCGGGAACAAGCGACTGCGAACTGTGCTATGCGTGGTGCCGTTTCCGGTCCACTACCATAGTCCGAAGTAATCGCCGTCTACGCCACGAACACACACACGCACGAGCACCTTGGGAACAAGCGATAGCGGAACTGATTCTTGGATGAAGTATCCGCTATCTACGCCACAAGGCACCCACACGAACGAGCCGGGGAACAAGCGAACACGGTTCCCGGTTTCCCCGGCTCTTGCTCTACCTGCTGAGCTACACCGCAGCCAACACGATGGCGGGATTCGAACCCGCGACCTAGAGATTAGAAGTAACCGCCTTCAACGCCACCGACTTTGAACCAAACTCTCGGGAACAGGCGAGTGCGGATCCCCTGGGATTCGAACCCATGACCAGCTTGCGCTGTCTTTGCCAGAGAAGAAGTAACCGCGTTCTACGCCACGAGAGCGAGGACGGGAAGCTAACATCACTTGTTGCAGCGCGCAACAAGTATTTTTTGCGGCATTCCCCGTGAAACGCACGTTATTTTACAGACAGCAGCTCCGGCGACCCGCTTTCGCGCCTCTCCGGCTTACCTCACGACTCGGGCGTTCCCATGCGACTGATACACTGGACTACGACCATCGGAATGATTTGCGCGGCATCGGCATTGGCGTGCGCGCCAAAGGATTCGTCGTCGAGCGCGTCGACGACGAAGACCGATTCAATCACGAATACCCCAACCGTCGCGCCGAGCGCGCAGCCAGCGCTGTCCGATATCACGCCGGTGCGCGGCTCGCTCGCCGCGGTGAGCGATACCGCGCTCACGGTCACGACGAGCGCGGGCGATGTGCACGTGATCGTGGCGCCACCTCTCAAGCGCTACAAGACCCAGCCTGCGGATCTGTCGAAGGTTACCGCGAACACATTCGTGGGTGTGACATCGGTGGCGCAGCCCGATGATACGCAGAAGGCGACCGAGATTCACATCTTCCCGGAGGAGCTGCGAGGCACGGGTGAGGGGAGCAATCTCATGAAGACGCCGGCCGGAAGCGCGGGCAGGAGCACGATGACCAACGGCGCGGTGGCCGCAGCGCCGGGCGGCAGCAATCCGTCGCGCATGACGAACGGCGCCGTCGCAACGCGCGTCGGCGGGTCGATCACGGTGAGCTACAATGGCAGCTCCCGTGTCGTCGCCGTGCCGAGTGATGTGCCAGTGACCGAGATCGTCGCCACCGACGACAAGCTCACGCCTGGCACCAACGTCATCGTGCTCGCGGTCAAGCAGCCTGACGGCACGCTCAAAGCGTCGCGAGTGATGATCGCGCGGAAGCCCTAACCCCGATGGCTTCTGCATGTCGCATCGCGATCGCCGTCGCGCTGTCGCTTCTGACCGCGGGACGAATGGACGCGCAGTCACATCTCCATGACGTAGCGTCGAACCAATTGGGAGCCGTGCACTTCGCCACGTCGTGCAGCGCGACGGTGACGCCAACCTTCGATCGCTCCGTCGCGCTCCTGCATTCCTTCGAGTTCGGCGCCGCGATTCGCGGCTTCGGCGACGTCCTCTCGGCCGACTCGACCTGCGCGATGGCATATTGGGGGATCGCGCTCAGCCGCTGGTCGAATCCAATGTCCCCGGGTAACCGCAGCCCCGAGGTCCTCTCCGCTGGTCGAAGCGCCGCGGATGCAGCCTCCCGGCTGGGAAGCGGCGTGACGGCACGTGAGCGCGGCTATATCGGCGCGGTCTCCGAGCTCTACGCGAACTACGAGCATCGTGACACGCGCTCGCGAGTCGTGGCGTACGAGAAGGCGATGAACGCGCTCGCATTGGCGCAGCCCGCCGACACCGAAGCGCAGATCTTTCACGCACTCGCCCTCGTCGCGGCGGCGCCATCCACCGACAAGAGCTACGCAAGCCAGCGACAGGCCGGCGCGGTGCTCGAGTCGCTCTGGGTGAAGCTTCCGAATCATCCGGGGCTCGCGCATTACATCATCCACGCCTACGACGTCCCCGCGCTTGCGCCACTCGCACGTCGTGCGGCCGAGCGATACTCGCGCATCGCGCCCGCCGCGCCGCACGCGCTGCACATGCCATCGCACGTATTCACCCGTCTGGGGATGTGGCGCGAGTCCATCGATGCGAACCGGCACTCGATCGCGGCGGCGATGCGCGATGGGTCGATAGCCGAGGCGCTCCACGCGCTCGACTACGAGACGTACGCGGCGCTTCAGCTGCGCGACGACTCTGCCGTGCGCGCGATGCTCCTCGTATTTCCAACGCTCGTCGCGCGATTCGATCCGAAGGTGGTGGGAGGCGCCGCGCCAGGCTCCGCCGGTGCATTCGCGATCGCGGCGATTCCAGCGCGCGTCGCGCTCGAGCGTCGCGACTGGAAGGCGGCTGCAGCACTGCACGCGACCACCACCGCCTTTCCGTATGCGGACGCGGTCACGTACTTCGCGCGCTCCCTCGGCGCATCGCATCTCGGCGACACCGCCGCGGCGCGTGTTGGTGTCGACTCGCTCGGTGTGCTGCGACAGCGACTGACGGATCATGGGGAGAGTTACTGGGCAGAGCAGGTGGCGATCCAGCAGATCGGCGCGCAGGCGTGGATGGATTACGCGTCTCATCATCCCGACGATGCGCTGACCCGGATGCGGGAGGCATGCACGCGCGAGGACGCCACGGAGAAGAGCGCGGTTTCGCCCGGACCGCTCGCGCCAGCGCACGAGCTGATGGGGGACATGCTCACGGCGCTGCATCGCCCGGCGGACGCGCTCGCCGAGTATGAGCTAACGCTGACGAAAGAGCCCAATCGCTATCTGTCGATGCGCGGTGCAATGCGCGCGGCGCGCATGGTGGGGGACAGGCAGAAGGCTGATCGGTATGCGTCCGCCATCGCGTTGATGACCGGCTCGCGCTCCGGTATTTGAGACCGACGCGACAGCTCCGGACGCGGGCAAACACACGCCGGAGCGTCGATGCGTCGTACTACTTCGTGAGATCCGCGGGTACGTAGCCGCCGTTCTCCTCGAGCTTCGTCATGACCTGCTTGTGCAGCCAGATATTCATGGTGGCGCTGTCGTTCATGTCGCCGGTGTAGCCGAGCTCCTGGGCGAGCGCCTTGCGCTGCGCGAGGCTGTTGTCGATGCCGAGGATCGCCATGAGATCGACAATCGATGTCTTCCAGTTGACCGGGTGCGAATAGTTCGACGCGATGTTCGCGAGCAACGCCTCGGCGTCCGCCTGCGAGATCGGCGTGGGCTTAGTGGGCGCCGTCGGGGCGGGCGCGGACGCCGTCGGGGCGGCGCTCGGCGCCGAGGAAGCGACCGCGCCGGCCGTAGCGGGCTCGGTGTGGCCGAATACCTTCGACATTATTGATCCAAAAATGCTCATGATGTCCTCTCGAGAGATGCTGCGGTGGTGTGCGGGCGGGTCACGGGAGGTGATGACGCCGGTTACGTGCCAGTTAGTCAAGAAACGCGCCTCGCGAAGCGGATCCGAGTAAAATCCGCGGGCCTTCGCGTTGTCGACCTCGACCGCGCCACCTACACCTTCGGCTTCTCCGTCGACAGCATCTTCACGAGCTCATACAAAAACGCCTGCGATTCGTACAGCGACTTCTGCGGCACGCGCTCGTCCTTCCCGTGCGCCCGGATGTCAGACGGATCGAGGAACAGTCCCGACACACCATACGTCGGGATTCCCGCCGCGCGCAGATAGCGCCCGTCAGTCGCGCCCGTCGACATGAACGGGATCACCGGCACGCCGTTGAACATCCGCCCCGTCAGCTCCTTGATCGGATCGAGCAGCTCGGCCGTCAGCGGCGATGGCGACGTGGGCGCCATCTGCTCCGAAGGCGATACCGAGATCCCGGTGTCGGCGAGCACCTTGATGATCGTCGCACGCACCGAGTCGATCGGCACGTTCGGGAACACGCGGCAGTTGATCAGCGCCGTCGCCGTCTGCGGAAGCGCGTTGTCCGCGTGACCGCCGCTCAGCCGCGTCGCAACGCAGGTGGTGCGCAGAATCGAGTTGTAGCGCGGATCCTTCGACAACGTCGCCGCGGCCGCCGCGTCGCCCGGATTCTTCAGCAGCGCGCGCATCGCCGCGGCATTGGGTCCCGTCTCGATGCTCGCGGTTCCTGCGAAGAACGCGCGCGTCACGTCGTTCAGCTGCACCGGAAATTTGAAGTGCTCGAAGCGCACGAGCCCGTTCGCGAGCTGGTAGATCGCGTTGTCGGGACGCGGCACGGACGAGTGTCCGCCCGGATTCTTCACGGTCAGCGTGAAATTCGTAAACGCCTTCTCGGTCGCCTGCACGGCGTGCAGAAACGGCTTCCCGTTCTTCAATGATCCGCCGCCTCCCTCGTTCAGCGCATACGCGGCGTCGATCAGCTCCTTGTGATTCAGCACCAGCCAGTTCGCGCCCAGCTGTCCCGACTTCTCCTCATCCGGCGTCAGCGCGAGGATGATGTCGCGATCGGGAACGAACCCCTCCTTCTTGTAACGGATCATGTTGGCGACGAAGATCGACGCCATCGCCTTGTCGTCGATCGACCCGCGCGCATAGTAGTAGCCGTCCTTCTCGACGAGCTTGAACGGATCGGTCGTCCAGTCCGTCGGCAGCGCCGTCACCACGTCGAGATGCGCGAGCAGCAGGAGCGGCTTCTTCGCGCCCGTGCCGTGCAACCGCACGATCACCGAATGCTTGTCCTCCGTGGGGCCGAGCAGATGGATATCGGACTCCGGGTAGCCCGCGGCACGGAAACGCGCCGCGATCTGCTCCGACGCCTTCGTCACGCTGCCCACGCCGGCCGAGTCCTCGGTGTTGGTCTCGATCAGCTCCTTGTAGATGTCGTGGAGCGCCTGCTGGTCTGGGTTGAGCGTCATGTTCTGCGCGCTCGCCTTCGCCGGTGCGATCGCCGCGCCGCCGATCAGCCATGCTGCGGTAACGATCGCTCGTATCGACATCTTCATCGCTGTCCCTCGCTGCGGGTGGCCATGCACTCGAGCTCGATGCGTCCACCCATCACGAGTCCATTCGTGGCGAAGGCGCTGCGAGCCGGCATGTGCTTCGAAAAATACGTGACGTACACCTCGTTCATCGCCGGCCAATCCTTGATGTCGGCAGCATCGCCGTGCACTTCACAACGTCATCCATCGACGAACCGTTGGCGGCGAGCACGCGCTTGATATTCTCGAGCGCCTGCCGCGTCTCGCCCTGAATGCCGCCCGGGGCGAGATGACCGGTGCTGTCGGTGCCGAGCTGTCCGGCGAGATAGAGCATGCGCCCGACGCGTACGACTTCGGAGAAGGGACGCTTGTTCGGACCGGGCGGCGCGATCCATTCGTTGGAACGGGGCGCTCGATGGCCATGAGCGCAGGCGCCGAGGACGCAGGCGAGAACGAGGCTACGGGCGATTGTGTGCATGAGCGAACGTACGACACCGATCCGGCCGCGGACAAGAGCCGCGCTCGACACCGGCCGCGATGCGTGCACGCGTACCATTCCAATGGGCAGCGCGCTCACGGGCCCGCGCCTTGCCATTCGATTCACTCCGCGCATGCCCGCTCCCTCCCCTCATCGCGACGAGACCTCGAGAATGCCTCATCGTCGCAAATACGATGCAGTGGTAGTCGGCGCGGGGCCGAATGGTCTGAGCGCGGCGATCGTGCTCGCGCAGGTGGGGCGCTCTGTGATCGTGCTCGAGGCGCAGCCGACGATCGGCGGCGGTGCGCGCTCGGCCGAGCTGACGCTTCCCGGCTTCGTGCACGACGTGAGCTCTGCCGTTCATCCGCTCGCGGTTGCGATGCCGTTCTTCCGGTCGCTTTCGCTCGAGCAGCACGGCCTGACCTGGATCTTTCCCCCGGCATCGGCCGCGCACCCGTTCGACGACGGTCCGCCTGCGATGCTGCGACGCTCGATGGCCGAGACTACCGCATCGCTCGGTGTGGATGGCGACGCATACGCGCGGCTGATGCAGCCCTTCGTCGACCGGTGGGACGCGCTCGCCGACGACGCGCTCGGGCCGCTCCACTTCCCGCGTCATCCCTTCCTGCTCGGGCGCTTCGGCCTCGCCGCGCTGCAGAGCGCCCGCTTCCTGTCGACGACGCGCTTTCGCGGAGCGCAGGCGCGCGGGCTCTTCACGGGGCTGGCCACGCACACGATCATGCCGCTCACCCACGCCGCGACAGCCTCCATCGGCCTCGTGCTCGGGGCCGTCGCACATCGAACCGGATGGCCGATCCCGAAGGGCGGGGCACAGAGCGTCGCCGACTCGCTCGCGTCCTGTCTGCGCTCGCTCGGCGGCGAGATCGTGAGCGATGCACCTGTCGCCTCGTTCCGCGACATCCCCGAGGCCGAGATCGTGCTACTCGATCTGAATGTGCGCGACGCGCTGCGCATCGTGGGCGACCGGTTCTCGCCGCGATACCGCCGCGCGCTCGAGCGCTACCGTATCGGCTCCGGCGTCTGCAAGGTCGATTGGGCGCTGAGCGCGCCGGTGCCGTGGCGGGATCGCGAGTGCGCCGAGGCGAGCACGCTGCACCTCGGCGGCACGCTCGAGGAGATCGTCGCGTCCGAGGCGGCGCCGTGGAGCGGACGGCATGCGGAGAAGCCGTTCGTGCTCGTGGCGCAGCCAAGCCTGTTCGATTCGACCCGAGCGCCGGCAGGCAAGCACACGCTCTGGGGGTACTGCCACGTGCCGAACGGCTCGACGGTCGACATGAGCGAGCGCATCGAAGCACAGATCGAGCGATTCGCACCCGGCTTTCGCGACTGCATCCTGGCGCGGCGGGTGACGCCGGCGTCGGAGCTCAGCCTCGGCAACGCGAACCTCATCGGCGGGGATATAGGTGGCGGGGCGAACACGCTGCGCCAGCTCTTCTTCCGTCCGGCCGTGCGCCGGGTGCCGTACGCGACCTCGGCGAAGGGGATCTATCTGTGCTCGGCATCCACGCCGCCGGGTGCGGGGGTGCACGGACTGTGCGGGATGTTCGCGGCACGGGCGGCGCTGGACGATCTGCGCATCGAGCGATGATGCGGAACGTGAACGCGATATCCCGGCCCACTACGGGTTTCGCTCAAACCTGAGCACTAAGATAATCACCAATCACCGGAGCTCATCGTGTCGACCAATCCACTCGCCATCTATCTGAAGGATCACCACGCCGGCTCCGAAGCGGCGCTCGAGATTCTCGACCACCTCGAGGCCAGCCATGCTGACGAGGCGGGGCCGCTGGCGCGGAGACTCCGCCCCGAATTCCTCTCCGAGCGCGAAGAGCTGGTGAAGCTGCTCGCCAAGCTCGGCGACCCGGTGAGTCTGCCGCGACGGATCGCCGGCTGGCTCTCGGAGAAGGGCGCCGAGCTCAAGCTGAAGGCCGACGGTTTGTCGGAGGGGCCGCTCCATTTGTTGGAAGCGGTGGAGCTACTCGGGATTGGCGTGCACGGGAAGCGCGGGCTGTGGGTCGCGCTTGTTGCGAACGCGGAACGGGACCAGGCGCTGGCTGGAGTGGACTACGTGCAACTCATCCGGCAAGCGGATGCGCAGCGCGAATCGATCGAGGTGGTGCGCTTGAAGGCTGCGCGCGTCGTAATCGGAGCTCCGTTCACCTAATGTAGTTTCGAGGTGCTGTAACATCTTTCATCAAAACAAGTTATAGAATTTCAATGATGTAACGCATTAGCATTGTGTCGCCCGTTGCTAGGGTGGGTTTCGTCTGCCCGCGATCTGCGCCGCATCCGCTTGCATCTTCCGTCCGCTCGGAGGATCATTTACCCCATGCTGAATCGACATCAGGTGCTCGCGTGACCGCGCCGAACGAGCCGCTCGACGACGACCCGCCGCCGCTCACCCGACCTGCCGATCTTGGCTTCGGCGCCGTCGTTGCCCAAGCCGTTCGCGGCCGCTTCCTCGATCGCGATGGACGTCCGAACAGCAAGAAATACGGAGTGGGGTCGCAGCGGCTCGCGCGCTTGTATCTCGCATCGCTCGATGTGAGCTGGACCGTGTTCTTCATCGCCATGATGGGGGTCCTCCTCCTCATGAACGGGGTCTTCGCACTCGCGTACGCATCGCTCGGCGATGGCGCGCTGCGTGGCACCGATACGATGGGGCTCACCGATCCGTTTCTGGCGGCGTTGACCTACAGCATCGGCCTCTTCACGACCACCGGCACCGGGGTGATGCACGCGTACGGCCCGACCGCGAACTGGCTCACCAACTTCGAGTCATTCGTCGGCCCGGTGACGATGGTCATCGCCTTCGGGCTGCTCATCGCGCGCCTCACGCGCCCGCGCATGCGGATCGGCTTTAGTGAGTCTGCGATCATCGCGCCGTACCAGGGTGGGCGAGGGCTCATGTTCCGCATCGTGAATCTGCAGCCTGGGGAGCTGAGCGACGTACAGGCGCGCGTCAGTCTCGCGCGCTTCGAAAACGTCGACGGCGTTCGCGTGCGCAACTTCCACCAGCTCGCCCTGGAGCGCAATTCGGTGGAGTTCTTCACGCTGCACTGGACCGTCGTCCATCCGATCACGGCGGACAGCCCACTGGCTGGAGTGACGCCCGAGAGCATCGCCGACTCGCAGGCGGAGTTCCTCATCTTCGTCAACGCGCTCGAGGAGACCTTCTCCACGCGCGTCTCCACGCGCGCATCCTACGTGTGGGATGAGCTGCGCTGGGATGTGAAGTTCGCGAGCATCTTTGCCAATGGACCCGACGGGGTGATTGCGATCGATGTCGAGCGGCTCAGCCGCACCGAGCGGTTGGACGAGGGCGCGACGCGGACTCCCGCCGCGCTCGAGCTGATCCCCGCGCCGAAGCGCTAGGCAGCGTCGCCGCCCCCTGCGCGTACGGACTCGAGATCGAGCTCCTGCTCGAGCGCGCGCAGCACCTCGTCGGAGATCGCATCCTCATCGCGCAAGCGAATCAGCATCTTCCGCTCCGCGCCGATCATCGCGAGCCGCAGGCGCCGCCGGCCGACGAAGCGTCCACCGTCCTCGTCGTTTGCCCGAAGCCGCTCGCGTAGCTCGACGCGCAGCGCGGCGACATCGCGTGCATCGACCCACGGCTCGTGCGAGAGATCCTCGAGCGCCTCGGCTCCGCGCCGCGTCGCCTCGCGGCGCGCCAGCCGTTCCTCCTCGCGCAGCGTGTCCTCCGGCGCGAAGTGCAGCGCGCGGACGATCGGGGAGAGCGTCAGCCCCTGCAGCAGCAGCGTCAGCACGATCACGCACATCGTGATGAGGATGAGCTGCGTTCGATGCGGGAACGGATCGCCGTTGGCGATCGTGAGCGGCAGCGCGAGCGCCGTCGCGAGTGAGACGACGCCGCGCATGCTCGTCCACGACACCAGCGTAAGCGATTTCCAGTTCGGCTTCGGTGTGCGCCGCCGCATGTTGGCAGTGATACGCGGAAGCACCGTGATGATGGGAACCCACGCCACGCGCACGACGATCGCGACCACGGTGATGATCACGCCCTTCCGGAATACGCTCAGCAGCTCATCGTGCGGTACCTGTCCGATCATGGTCGCGAACTGCGCGCCGAGCAGGAGGAAGATCAGCGCGTTGACGAGAAAGACGACGAGCTCCCACACCACGCGCGACTGCAGCCGCGACGACGCGCCGACGGCGGTGGAGAGACTCTGTTGCAGATACACGCCGCCTGCGACGCACGCGAGCACCGCCGACACGTGCATCGACTCGGCTGCCGACCACGCGACGTACGGCCCGGCGAGCGTCAGCAGCGCCTCCGCCAGCGGATCCTTCGTGAGGCGCAGCGCGCGCACGATGAGCCATGCGACGAGGAGGCCAATCAGGCTCCCGACTCCCGCATCGATGAAGAAGCGGACGATGGACTCGCCCCAGCTGAACATTCCGGTGACAGCCGCCGCGACGGCGGTGCGGTAGAGCACGAGAGCCGACGCGTCGTTGACGAGGCTCTCTCCCTCGAGCACCGTGATCACGCGTCGGGGCACGGGCAGCCGAGAGACGATCGCCGTGGCGGCGACGGCGTCCGGCGGTGACACGATCGCGCCGAGCGCGACGGCCACGGCCCACGGGAGATCGGGGAAGAGATGGCGAGCGACCACCGCGACGACGGCTGTCGTCACGAGCACGAGGCCGACGGCGAGCGTGCCTATCTTGTCGAGATTCCGCTTGAACTCGCGCAGCGACGTAAACATCGCCGCCGACCAGAGGATCGGAGGGAGGAAGACGAAGAAGACGAGATTCGGATCCAGCACGGGGATCGTGACGCCCGGGAGTAAGGCGGCGGCGAAGCCGGCGAGCACCTGGAGGATCGGCGTCGGGATGGGAAGTCGGCGCGCGAGTGCGGTGAGCGAGACGACGAGCACCGCGACCACGACCGCGGAAACGATCGGCTGGAAGTGCATTGCGAGAGGCAAGGGGAAAGAGCGCGCGCAGGAGCAGCTTGAATCTCCGGAGCCTTGGCGGCAATCACAATAGTAGAAACGGCCCTTTGCGACGATCGCGACTCAGCTCGAATAGCCGGTTTCCTTGCGAGCCGGGGGGTTATGGTTCAGTGATGCCTCTCCTCGTCCTCCATCGCGCGCTCGCCATTGCTGCCCTCAGCATTGGCATCTTGTTCGCGCTCGGACCGCTCTCGCCACGCCGCGTGGGCACCGAGGGCGATTCCGCGGTACATGCCTTGGCGCCGATACCTGCGATGGCTTCGTCGCCAACCTCCGCTCGCAGCGACTCGGCGCCCGCGCCGACGCGCGTCTCAATGCGACACGTCGACTTCTACGTCGACAGCGCCGTGATACTGCACATTCGTCAGCTCGACGGAACGATGCGTAGTAAGGAGGGCGGCCCGATTCTATTCGATGACAAGAAGTCGTTCGTCATTGCGATCGACAGGGCCGAGGTGGGATTGACTGCCGCGGATCTGACGACGCTGTTGAACAAGTTCGTCTTCGGCTACAAGGGATCGCCGCTCACGCGTCTGCACGTATACACCGAGGGCGATCAGATCGTGCTGAAGGGGCGCATGCACAAGGTGATCACCTTCAACTTCGAGATCACTGCGAACATCGATGTCACGAACCAGACCATGCTTCGCATGCATCCGACGAAGACGAGGGTGATGGGGCTCAATGGCGAGAAGCTGTTACACCTGCTTGGGCTCTCGCTCGAGCAGCTGCTCGATCTGAAGGGCGCCACGGGTGCCACGGTGCACGGCAACGACATTTTCCTCGACCCGGCGAAGATCCTCCCGCCGCCAACGATCGAGGGGCGGGTGACGGCCGTGCGCGTCGATGGCGACGAGGTCGTGCAAACATTCGGAGGTGCGGCGGCGCACGCCGGGCAGCACGCGCTGGTTCCGCCGGACACGAAGGCGCCGAGCTACATGTACTTCAAGGGCGGCACCCTCCGCTTCGGCAGGTTGCTCATGCTCGATGCGGAGATGCAGATCGTCGATCTCGACAAGTCGGAGGTGTTCCACTTCGATCTCGCGAGATACAACGCGCAGCTTGTTGCGGGCTACGAGCGCACGCTGGCGGACGGCGGGCTCGAGGTCTGGATGCGCGATGTCGAGAAGCTCGGTGCGGCCTTAACGCCGGCCGCGCGGCCGGTCGCGCGGACAATGCGTGTAGTGGTGGGGCTTCGATGAAGCGCCGCACCATCGCGCGACTGATCGCGGTCCTTCTGCTCGGATACCTGTTCGCGCTTTGGCTGTCGGCGCATAACGGCAGCGAGATCGCGCACTATCGCACTCTCGACCGCGATGCGCTGATCGCCGAGCTCGCCAAGAAGACCGACACCGGCTTCGACATGGCCTTCTTCGTTGGCGTGTTCCTGATCGGCGCCGCTGCGCTCAGCGTCGACGTCGTCGGTGCGGTTGTTCTCCTCGCCATGAATCGCATCTCGCCGGTTCACCCGAGCGTGACGACCGACCTCGATGGGGAACGCGATTTCGACGCGCCGCGATTTCACTAGCCGTATATTCGCGGGGGGCGGTACGGGGGCCCCATCCACTTTCGGGGAGACATCGGGGCTCTCGTTAGCGCCGCCCCACTCGGAGCGCCGCCGCATGTTGTCTTGAATTCAAGACGGTTTGCTGTAGCTCCGGGTCCGCACCCGACCACAGCATCGCCAGCCGATCGTACGCGGCGATCGCCTGCGCTGTATCGCCGCGTGCTTCGCACAATGCGCCGAGCCGCGCGTACGACGTCGGCCGGAACTCTCCGAGCGCGTTCTGCCACTCCGACCAAGGCGTATTGACGTACCGCTGGTAGACCGCCGAAGCGGAGTCGGGATAACCGGCGAGCTCCAGTGCGCGCGCGAGATCGGGAAGAGTGCAGGTCGGACAGAAGTACAGTCGAACCGACTCGCGAAGCGTCACCACCGCCTGCGCTGGCTTCCCCTCGGCGATCTCCGTCGCGCCGAGTGCGCGCAGATAGGTCCCCTCGTCGCGAATGCCGAGGCCGCCGCGGGTGATGCCCGGGACGCGCTCGTTCGCGCGCACGTCGGCGAGCAGCTCGCGCGCGCGTGCGGGGCGGCCACCCAGCGCGTATACGTAGGCGAGCGTGGCGTAGTTGCGATCGAGCGGCGGCAGCGTCACGAGCGGATAGCGCGCCACAGCGGCATCCAGCAGGGCGAGGCCCCGCGCGCTCTGATGCCTGTACCAGATGTCGGAAAACGCGAGGGCGACGGCCGCTTCGAGATAGCCGCCGCCACTTCCCACGCTCGCCTGCAGCGACTCGACGGCGTCGAAGTCGCGCTCTGCCTCATCGAGCTTCCCGCCGATGAGGGCGAGGGTGCCGAGCATTTTGAGTGGTTCGAGTCGGGAGCCCGCATCGCTGCCGGCGTCGCTCAGCATCCGCTGCGTGCGCGCGCGCGCGCCTTCGAAATCGCCGCGCATCATGGCGACGGTCGCCGCCACCCCCTCGGCGTCCTGCTGCGGAGGAAAGCGGCGCGCGCGCTCGGCGAGCGTGCTGTCGACGGCATCGTACCGGCCGCCGTTCAGCTGCACGGTCGCGAGATGATTGAAGAGAAGCGCGACTGATGAATCGGATTCGATCGCGCGGTGGAAGAGCGACTCGGCGCGCGCGTACTCGCGCAGGTCCATGTAGACGGAGCCGAGATTGTTGAGCGCGCGCATGTCGTTGGGGTAGAGCGCGAGAAGCGTCCGATACGTCGCGATGGCGCTGTCCGGAAGCGCCACGCTCGAGAAGTACGATCCTGCCGTGTTGTAGCGCTCGAGCTCCGGGAGTCGCGCGCGATTCCGAAAGGCGCGCGCCAAGGCCTCGTCGGATGCGGCGTGCGATCCCATGTCGCGGAGGTAGACGCCGAGCTTCCGGTACGCCATCGCGAAGGTGCTGTCGAGGCCGACCGCCTGCTGGAGGAGCTCCACCGCGTGATGCGTATCGCCCTCTTGATCCCCCACGCGAATGGCCTGCGAGTAGAGCCGAAGCGCCTGCAACGACGACGTCGTCACCTGCTCCAACGGAGCGCTCGAGTGGACGGTCCAGAGCGATTCGCCGATGCCGCGCCTTAGGCGATCGGAGACGCGGTCGACGGCGGCAAGCAGCTGCGTCGAGTCCTTCGCATCTTCGCGCACGGACACCAGCGTCTCCCCGCTTCGCACGGCGATGAGCTCGGCCGACACCGTGTAGCCCGCGCCGAGCGAGGCAACGTCGCCGGTGACGAAGGCCTTCACGCCATAGCGTTCGGCGACCTCTCGAATAATCGGTTCCGAGATGATCGCGCCCGTCGGCTCGCGCATCTGCTCGAGGATGGCCTGCACCTGTGGACGCGTCATCACACGCGTGCGCCGCGACTGCGACAGGTCCGCGCGCATCGCCTCGGTGATTGCGCCGGCGATGAGGGAATCGCGAGTGTGATTATGGAAGTCCGCGACGAGTAGCCGGTCGACGCTCGATGAACCGTTGCCGTCGCGATATCGCGCAACGATGACGCCCGCGAGCACGAGGAGCGATGCGGCGGTGGCGACGGCGAGCCATCGCCAACGGGAATGGATGCGCGGCTCGGGAGGTGCGGGAGTCGGTACGATGCTCGGTGACGATGCCGGAGTGTCGATCGCCACGGGCGCGGGATCGGGGATCGTCGCGACGGTATCCGGCGCCGCGCGCAACGACGCGGCGAGCGCGGTCGTCTCCTTCGACGGCTCCGCATCGAACTCTCGCTCCATGCGGTCGGCGAAGCTCCTGTAGCTACGCAGCGCGCCCGTTCGATTTCCGGCTGCCGCGAGCGCGGTCATGAGTGCGCGGATGTGCGCTTCGTTCTCGGGTGCGAGCTGACATGCCTGTGTCGCCCATCGCACCTCCGCCTCGCGATCGCCTGCACGCTGCGCACGATTGGCGAGCCGTCCAGCGGCGCTCGCCGCGTGCTCGCGGAGCCTCGTGCGGGTGAGATCCACCCACTGCTCGAAGTCCGGCGATGCATCGGAGACGAAGACCGCGTCGAGGAAGGCGCCGTGATACAGCGAGAGTGCGTCCTCGTCGCGTTCGGCGTCGAGCTCCTGCTCGAAGGCGATTGCGTCGCACCAGGCGCCATCATCCGCGATTCCGATCTGCCCCTCGCGCTCGGACTTGAGCAGTGCGTCACCGCCGTGATAGCGCACGCGATGCAGTGCCTGGCGGAGCGCGCGACGCGCCTCGTCGTCGCCGAGCTCCGGCCAGAAGAGTGCGAGCAGCGAGTCACGCGAATGTTGGCCGCGAGGAGCCGCGAGCGCGAGATAGGCGAGGAGTGCCAGCGGCTTGGGCTGCGCGGCCAACACGTGCGTCGCGGTGGCCTCGCCCGTCACCAACTCCAGTCGTCCCAGCGTGCGCAGCTTCACCATGCCATCGCCATTGAACGGGTGCGCTGCCCGGTGAGTTGTATCCACCTCGCGAGGGCTGACGGCGTTACCGGTTGCGGTAACGGGGCTGAATCGGCGGCGTAACTACCGAGCGCCAGGTTGATCAAAGTCTACTGGCGGTATCGAGGAATCGTTAGACCTCGAATCCGCCGCCTCGGCCACCTAACTGGAGACGATCGATGACTCGAAAGATCCTAACGACCCGTTCGATTCGAGGAGGCGCGCGTGCGTTCCTGGGCGGCTCCTGTTGCGCGATGCTGTCGCTGTCGGCATGCGATAAGGGCGGCGCCAAGCCTCATGCGGATCCGGGGAACGGAAGCTCGACGACGTCGACGACGGGGGCGATCTCGATGTGCAAGCTCATGCCCAAGGAAGAAGTGAACAGCACCATCGGCTCGGTGTTTACGATCGCCGAGGCAACTGAGGATCCTGGATCATCGGCCTGTCACTACTCCACCGAGACGGACCCCGCCGGGCTATCGCTGAACATGGACTGGATCCGGCCGGGCGACTATTCGAGTCCCGCCGAGCATGCCGCACTCCAGAAGGCGGGGCTCGGCGGAGCGAAGCTGGGGGGCAAGCTCGAAGCAGGGATGGTTCCGGGGGTGGCGTCTCCCGATGGCGGTCCGCTTCACATCCCATCGGGACCCATCGAAGGAGTCGGTGATGAAGCGATGCAGAACATGCTGCTCCTCACCGCGCGAAAGGGCGACTACGTGCTCATGGTGCAAATCATACCGGATTTGACGAAGCTGATGCAGGATTCCACGGCCGGACGAAAGGTCCTCGAACAGGAAAAAAAGCTGGCGCTCGCTGTTCTGTCGAAGGTCTAGCGCCCGCTATCCCTCATACCACTGGAGATGAACCACATGCCCTCGACTCTGATCGCTCACGCTTCCCGCACCACATTGCTCGTCGCGTCGCTCGCCTTCGCCAGCACGCTCGGTGCACAGGGTCTGAGCTACGACATGTCGACGACGGCGACCGGCCCAGATCGAAGCGGGAACGCGACGACGCGGAACATGATGCTCGCGCACGGACAGTTCGCGGCTGGGAACTCTCGCATCGATGTCACGGAGTCGCCAACGCAGGGTGGCATGATGGGCGCCGGAACCTACATGATCACGAGCTCCGGGAAAGGAACGGTGACGTCTGTCGATCCAGCGAAGCACCAGTACACCGTCATCAACATCGCTGAGCTCGGAAAAACCGCAACGGACATGCAGGCGGCGATGGGTGGCATCGCGAAAATGGAAGTCGCCGACGTCAAGGTCACGTTGGAGGATCTCGGCGCAGGAGAGCCGCTCGATGGATACGCGACCTACAAGTACAGACTCACAGAGTCGTATACGATGAATATGTCGGTCATGGGTCGCACCATGAGCACGCCATCGCAGTCCAGCACGGAGATTTGGATGGCGCCGGCGCTCGATGGGCTCATGGATCCGAGCTCACGTCCGCCAACGGCTGTGGCGACCGGACCGATGGCGG
The DNA here is from genome assembly GCA_030854615.1 of Gemmatimonadota bacterium. GTDB lineage: Bacteria > Gemmatimonadota > Gemmatimonadetes > Gemmatimonadales > Gemmatimonadaceae > FEN-1250. Next base: position 3,786 of record JALYSW010000161.1, on the reverse strand, counting down.
AGCTCGCGCGGCAGACGATGGCGGAATACGGAAAGATGAAAAAGGGGCTGATGCTGAAGCGCATCACCACGAGCGAGGGCGGTTCCGGCTCCCGCAAACACACGACGACGATCACGACGCTGATCACGAACGTGAAGAAGGCGTCGATCAGTCCGCGTGTGTTCGAGGTACCCGTCGGGTATACGAAGGTGGGGTTGCTGGACGCGGTAGGGGCGTCGGAGGCTGCGGCGCAACATCGGAAACCGGAATGAGCGCTCCCGTGAGATGACGATGGCTCGTGCGGTGTTCCCGAAGGTCTGATGCGACATCCATTTCAACACGCGGGTTCATGATGAAACGCACTATTGCAACGATCGCTCGCACAGGCGCCGCGGCTCTTCTCGGATTTGTTCTTACGACGACAGTGCTTCGCGCGCAGGGACTCAGCTACGACGTCTCGACGTCGGGATCCGAAGCCACGTCGTCGACCGGTGGCGCGCCTGAACAAATGGTCATGACCGCGCACGTACAATTCTCGGGGAGCAACGCGCGTAGCGACGTCACAAAGGGGGCGACGGCGGGGGGATTCATGAGCGCGGGAACGTACATGATCACGAACGCGGCGAAGGGAACTTCCATCTCGGTCAATCCCTCGAAGCGGCAATACACTGTGATGAATCTCGCGGCGCTCGGGAAGTCCACCGATCAGATGCAGGCATCGATGAGAGGACTCGCAAAGGAAGCGATCACAGACGTCAAGGTAGCGGTGGAGGATTTGGGCGTGGGCGAGCCGATCGCAGGCTATGCGACGCACAAGTACCGCTTGACCGAGTCGTCGACCATGTCGATGAAGGCAATGGGAATGAGCACGGCGACGAAATCGAGCTCCATTACCGACGTCTGGGTGGCGCCTGCGCTGGACGGTTCTCTCGATCCCATTTCGCATCCCGGCGTCGGCGTGCCGACTGGAATGACCGCGGAGCAGACTACGCAGCTCAACGTGGCCTACGCGAAGATAGGGAAGGGACTGTGGCTGAAGTCAGTCTACACGACGACGGACGATGACAGCCAGGACCAAGGCGCAACGGTCGTGACGACAGTCATCTCGAACGTGAAAAAGGGCGCGATCAGTCCGAGCGTCTTCGTGGTGCCTGCGGGCTACAAGGAGGTCAGCTACATGAATGCACTCCAGGCGAACATGCCCGCCGACGAACATGGGTCGCCGGAATGAGGCGCGCACGCTGCGGGGTCGCCGCGCGATTCGTGCTCGTGGGCGCTGTACTCTCGACCTGGAGCGCATCCGCTGCCGAGGCGCAGGCGGCCGTGCCGACTACGAGAATTCCGTTCATGGCGCACCTCGTCGTCACCGATGCCGTGCAGGCGACGGAGGGCGACTATGAGTCCATGGCCACGGTTGGCGATAGCAACTCGCGAGGCTTTCCCATCGTGATCTCCGGCGATGCGCCGCAGGCGGCGGGACAGCGGGCGGTGAGTGTGAGCGTCGATCGCATCGTGCAGATGGTTGACCTGAAGAACGCACACACGTGGAAGTACTACTTCAACGAGAGCGACGCGGACGTGTTTCCGGGCACGACTGCGATCGGTCTGTCGGCGAGCGTGATCGCGGACCTTCGGGCGCGTGGACAATCGTCGCTCACGCTCGATGGAAGCGTCGGCGGAATGGCCGGCGCGATCGGCGACATGCTCGCGTCAGTCGGAGCCGAAAATCCGCTGAAGGGCGTGATCGGCACGCGGATGGCGGCCGCTGGCACCGTGAAGCTCGTCGAGCCGAAGCCGCTGCTCGTTCCCGTGCTCGTCAACGGTAAGTTGACGTCGCTCGCCGCGTGGCACGTGCGCGGCCATCTCGGCGAAGGCGACAAGAGCGAGGACGCAGACATCCTCGTGCTCGATGATCCTGCGAATCCGCTCGCGCTGCACGCGACGATCGGAACGGACAACGTGCAGGTGGTGCGCATCGACTTCCCGGTTCCCGATCCAACGGACGCGCTCGAACGCGATCTCGCAAAGGACAAGCGCGCCGCGCTCTACGGCATCTACTTCGACTTCAACAGCGCCACGATCAAGCCTACGTCGGAGCCGGTGCTGCGGGAGATCGTCGAGGTGATGAAGAAAGAGCCGACGTGGACGCTGAAGGTGGAAGGGCACACCGACAACGTCGGTGGCGACAAAAAGAATCTCGATCTCTCGGCGCGTCGTGCCGCGGCGGTCAAGGCGGCGCTCGTCGCGCGGGGCGTTCCCGCGGCTCGGCTGGACACCGGCGGCTACGGCGCCTCCGTGCCGAAGGAACCCAACACGACGCTACAAGGACGCGCGCGAAACCGGCGCGTAGAGCTGTCGCGGCAATAGTCGACGTTGCGCACTGAGTCGTGAGCGATATCCGCATCAACGCATTCGTGTCGACGCACGCGAGGGCGCGTGCTTCGGTCGATGTCTCCTACAGGAACACGACATGACAGAGATTCGAGGGTTTAGCCTGCCGAGTGGGTTGCAGCTGCTATCGTGGCTGGGACTGGCGGCCTCGCTCGTGACGCTGGCTGTAGCTTCGCCGAAGTTGATCGAGGAAGGCGGGGGAGGGTGGGTGGTGTTGGGTAACCTGGCACAGTACGGCTGGACGATCGCGATCCTCGCAGTGGTGTTCGCACGCACGCGAACCATCGGCGTGCGCGCGTTGACCGGCGCCGCGCTCGCCGGATTCTTCGGCGTCAGCTCGCTCGCCGTGCTGGTCGGAAAGCCATTCGTCGAGAAGCTCGGCCCGCAGAGCGTGCTCGTGATGACCCTCGTGGCGCCGGTGAGTGAGGAGCTCCTGAAGTTGATGCCCGTCGCTGCATTCTTGCTGTTCGCGGTTCGCAGTCGGCAATTTCGCCCGTCGATCGGCGACGTGGTATTGTTCGGGACCACGGTGGCGTGCGGAATGTCGATGTACGAGAACATTTTGTATTCGCGCGGCACCGATGGCGGCTGGTTACAGAATCTCCCGTTCTCGCCCGCGTTTCCGTTCCTGCATATGCAGGGACCGATGCTCGTTGGCGGCCACGTGGTGTACACGGCGCTGACCTCGCTGGGTCTTGCAACCACCGTATTCTACGGGTCGCGCGTCCGGCTCGCGAAGCTCGCGTTTCCCGTCACGCTCGCGGTGGCGATCTTCGAGCACAGCACGGTCGATCGGCTCGTCCTCATCGGCGCGGACGATCTCGGATGGTTTGCGCGGTTGTCAGTTTTGATCACGCTTCACGGGTACCTGTCCACGGTGCTGCTCGTGGGCGGCGTCACGGCCGTCGCCGTTTATGAGAACCGCGTGATCGCGCGCGGTGGAGGCGAATTGCCCGCATCGCTCGGCGTGCGCGACATGATCGGAGGGTTCGGGTCGTCGTCGCGATGGGCGGGTCTCGTGCGGCTGCGGAAGCGGTTGCGCTATGAGTATTTGCGGAGGTCGAGCATTCTCGCTGCCGAGCAAACGGCGCAGAGTGCGCCCGACGCGGCAACGATCGCATCGGTGCGCGGGATGTTCCGAAACGCGGAGATGACAGGTGGGGCCGCGGCATGAGCGCACATCATCTGCACGACATCGCGAATCTGTTCGCGAGCGCGGACCTCACGCATTTCATCCGCTGGTGTGCGGCGTGCGCGGGGAGCGAAGGAGGCGGTGTCGGCCCCGCCGTTGGCATCGGCGCGGGTGCGGCGGCGGGGCTAGGGGCAGCGGGTGGGTTCGCCGGCGCCGGCGCTGGTGCCGGTGCTGGTGCCGGTGCTGGTGCTGGTGCCGGTGCTGGAGCGGGAGCGGGTGCCGGC
>JALYSW010000143.1 GCA_030854615.1 Gemmatimonadota bacterium | reverse complement strand
GTGGCGCCCGAGGGGAGCGCGAGAACGAGCAGGGGCGCGTCGGCCGTGTCCGGCTGCGCGCGGCGTGCGGTAACCCGGAATTCCATCGAAGATGCTCCGAACGAAGTGCCCAAGGCGGGACTCGAACCCGCATGGCCCGAAAGCCACTGCATTTTGAGTGCAGCGCGTCTACCAATTCCGCCACTCGGGCGAGTGTTGGTGCTACCCCACGTGCTGCGATTGTACCCGCGGGAGCGGCTACGGTCGCTGGTGGTGCCGAAAACGTGTGCCCGCGGCAGGTAAGGTTAGCATGGACGACGGGGTTCGTCCACGTTTTGGGGCGCAGATTCTTCGACGTGTTGCAGGGTGACAGCTTCGCGGCTAGGTTCGCCGCGTTACTATCGCCCGGAGCCGCATGCCATCCATCGTTCGAAGCATCATCGCCATCGTCGCCGGCTACGCGTCGATGGCCGCCGTCGTCGTCGCGTTGACGGTGCTCGTCAAGCGGAAGGCGCCCGAGTGGATGGGAACAGTCGGCAAGCCAAACCCGACGTACATCTACGCGAATCTGTTTTACAGCTTTGGCGCCGCGATGATCGGGGGCTTCGTCGCTGCGCTGGTCGCGCCGCGCGCGCCGCTCGCGCACGCGTGCGCGCTCGCGGGGATCGTCTTCGTACTCGCCGTCGTCTCCGCACTGCAGATGGCGAACAAGCAGCCTCGCTGGTATCAGATCGCGCTCGCGGTCATCGGCCCGCTCGGCACCATCTTCGGCGGCATGGTGCAGGCGCTGGGATGATCTGATCGGCGCGAGGACGTATGCCAGAGAACGCACGCGCTTCTAGCGCTCGGTACATTTCCCGTCAATCCGCGCCCTCCAACGCGTTCGTAATCGCCGCCTTCACCGTCACCCGCGTCTCGCTCGCAAGCGCGCGGCGTAAAGTCGCCTTCCCCGCCTCCCCGCCGATGCGTCCGAGCGCACCCGCCGCCGCGACCGCGAACAGCGGATCGCCGTCGTTGAGATAACGCGTCGCCACAGTCACCGCGCGCGACCTGTCGGGCCAGCGCGTCAGCAGCGTGAGCGCGGTGGTGCGAATGGCGCGCGTCTCGTTCTCCGCCGTCATCGATTCGAGCGCCTCGAGCCCCGCCGCATCCGGGCTGCGCGCGAGGCGCTCCGCTGCCGCGATGCGCACGCCATGCGAGCCACCGTGGGCGATGCGGTCCACGAGGAGTGTGGTTCCCTCCTTCGCGATCGAAGGGTCGTAGACGCTGAGCGCCGCTGCCTGTACGAAGAAGCTCGGATCAGTACCGATCAGCCGGACCGCCTCGGGCTGGATCGCCGCACTCTCGCCAATCGCCAGCGAGCGGATCGCCTGCGCGCGCACGAGGCTGGACTCATCGCCGAGCGCGGCGTGCAGCAGATCCGCGCTCGCGCTCGCATCGTGCGTCCCGATCTGGCGAATGGCTTCCTCGCGCAGCTCCGGCACGCGCTCGTTGAGCGCGATGAACCGCCGCGCATCGCGCGCCGCCGCCGCCGATGAGCCGTCGAGCGTCGTGAGCGCCCACCACCGCGCCGACAGATCCAGATCGTGTTTCGCGAGCTCGCTCAGCTCCTCCGGCGTCTGATCCGTCTTGACGGTGCCGAGCAGCCAACCGCCCTCGTCGAAACGAAAGGTGATCGGTGCGGACGGCAGCGAGATTGCAAACTGCTCGTTCTGTTTCTTCATCATGATCTCGTGGCGTACCACGGAGTCGCGCGTGACGATTCGTACCGTGGCCGGAAAGCGAAAGAACGGGTGCGTCGCGTCGATCGTCTGGGTCTGCCGCAGCGTGATCGTCAGTTTTTTGGCGGACGGATCCCAGGCGCGCGTGAGCGACACCTTCGGATAGCCGATGCCATATGCCCACTGGTCGAAGAACCAGTCGAGATCACGCCCCGAGACCTTCTCCATCGCGATCGCGTAGTCTGCAGTCTCGACGGGCTTGTACGCGTTGTCGATGAGAAAACGATGCATCCCGGCCCAGAACACGGAATCGCCGAGCAGGCGGCGCAGCTGGTGCGCGAGCTGTGCTCCCTTCGGATAGATGTGCCCGGAGAAGAAGAGCTGGATGGGATCGCGGCCCTTGGCGTCGCCGTAGACGAGCGGGCGGTCCTCGTTCAGATCCGCATCGCGCGCCTGACGCTGCTGGTCGATCCAGCTGAGCTGCCCCGCCTCCCAGCCGTGGCTCTTCTCGTTCTGCACCGACTCCATGTACGTCGTGAGCCCCTCGTTGAGCCACGCATGCGCCCACGTCGCGGTGGTCGTGAGATCGCCGAACCACTGGTGCGCGAGCTCGTGCGCGTCGAGCCCGCGCCCGCTACCCTCCGGCTCGGCGCCCGCGCCGTGCAGTGCGAGATCGGTCTGCGTTGTAGCGGACACGTTCTCCATCCCGCCGTAGGTGAAGTCGGGGATCACTGCCTGATCGTACTTCGCCCACGGGAAGTTCACGCCGAGCGTGCGACTGTAGATCTCGATCATCGACGGCGTCTCGCCGAAGGTGCGCCACCCGGCGTTCACCGTGTCGGACGCGACCCAATACTCGACGGGGATCCCGCGCCAGTTATCGCGGAGGATGCTGAACTTTGCGGCGACGATCGAGTACATGTACGTCGACGCCGGCAGCTCCTGCGACCAGTGCCAGACCTTCTTCGCGCCGCCTGCAGCGTCGGTGACTGCGACGAGCCGTCCGTTCGACAGCACGCTCACACCCGTGTCGGCGGTGACGAGAATCTCCCACGTCGTCTTGTCGTTGGGCGCGTTGTAGGTCGGCACCCACGACGGCGTCTCGATCGCTTCGCCCTGCGTCCACATCACGCG
>JALYSW010000124.1 GCA_030854615.1 Gemmatimonadota bacterium | reverse complement strand
GACGATGCGTGTCGACAACGACGCGCCGATGAGTCGCACGACGCGCGGTGATCGGCCCGAGCGTGGAGATCGTGGAGATCGTGGTGATCGCGGTGATCGCAGCTCGAGTCCGCGCTTCGAGCGCGGCGGATCGTCGGATCGCGGCTCGCGTCCCGAGCGGAGCGGATCGTCGGATCGCGGCACGCGCAGCTATGCGCCACGGTCCGATCGTGGTGCGCCGAGCTCGCGCGGAGAGCGTCCGTCGTCAGGGCCACGTCGTGACGCGCCGCGTCGCGACGGGCCGCCCCGGTCGCGCCGCCCCTCGTAAGCGGCGATGGACCCGGTTTTCTTCGGGGCACGACGGGGATGGGTGGAGGTCGTCACCGGCGTCATGTTCAGCGGCAAGAGCGAAGAGCTCATCCGCCGCGTGCGCCGGTCGATCATCGCGAAGAAGAAGATCCAGATCTTCAAGTCGCATCTCGATGACCGCTACGGCGGCGTCTTCACCATCTCGAGCCACGACGGGCTCGCCGTAGAGGCGACCCCCGTCGACTCGTCGCTCCAGATATCACAGAATCTTCGCGACGACGCAGATGTCGTCGCGATCGACGAGGCGCAGTTTCTCGACGCGGGGATCATCAACCTCGTCGGGACGCTGGCGTCGCGCGGGATGCGCGTCATCCTCGCGGGAACCGACACCGACTTTCGCGGCGAACCGTTCGGACCGATGCCGCAGCTCATGGCCGTGGCCGATCTCGTCGACAAGCTGCACGCGATTTGCGTTGTATGCGGAGGTCCGGCCAGCCGCAATCAGCGCCTGATCGATGGGCGCCCGGCTCGCTACGACTCCCCGACGATCATGGTCGGGGGGCGCGAGTCGTATGAGGCGCGCTGCCGACATTGTCACGAGTTGCCACGCCGTGACGAGGATCAAGTACCGTTGCTGTGATTTGTTCTATTGCGGAGTGAGCCCGCTTTCCGCTATCCTGGTCCCATGCGCCTGATCGGTCTCACAGGGAATATCGCCTCCGGCAAGTCCACCGTCGCGCAGCTGTTCGCGGAGCGCGGCGCGACGATCATTGATGCCGATGAGCTCGCTCGCAACGCCGTCGCGGTCGGGAGCGTCGGGCATCGGAAGATCATCGAACGATGGGGCGACGACATCCTCAAGGCCGATGGCGGACTCGACCGTGTGGCGCTTCGACAGATCGTCTTCCAGGAGCCGGTCGAGCTCGAAGCCCTGAACTCGATCGTGCACCCCGAAGTGTCCCGTCTCCGTGACGACCTCATCAATGAGGCGCGCGACCGCGGCGATGAAACGGTCATCTGCGACATTCCACTCCTCTTCGAGCGCGGCATGGTCGACGACTTCGATAAGATCGTGCTCGTCGATGCCCCCCGACCCCTCCGGCTCGAACGACTCACACGGGAGCGCGCACTCGGTCAGACCGAGGCGATGAACATGATCGCCTCGCAGATGCCGGCCGAGCTCAAGCGCGCGCGCGCGGACTACATCATCGAGAACGAGAGCAATCTCGAAGCGCTGGAGAAACGCGTCGACGAAGTCTGGCGCGCACTGCACGCCAGCAGCTGAGCCTCCTGTGAGCGCCGTCCCCGACTCGCTCCTGTATTCGGAGGAGCATCTCTGGGCCGCCTGGACGGACGACGTCGTCACGATCGGACTCACCGACTACGCCCAGCACGAGCTCGGCGACACCATTTTCGTCGAGCTCCCCTCCCTCGACGAGAGCTTCGCGCGACTCGATGTCTTCGGCACGATCGAGGCGGTGAAGCAGGTGGCCGAGCTCTTCTCGCCGATCGGCGGGATGGTGCTCGCGACGAATCCCAGGCTGGCGAAGGAGCCCGAGCTCGTGAACTCGGATCCGTACGGCGAGGGGTGGCTGATGCGCCTGCGTCCGAAGTCGATCGCCGAGCGCGATGAGCTCCTGGGTCCCGCCGAATACCGGGAGCACACCGGCGACTAACCGCCGTCGTGGCAAGGACGTAGCATCCACGTCGCATGAATCGTGCAGCGTCGTCGATCGTCTCTGCAGAGGGGAAATCCCACTGCACGGCGACCGCGGATCCGGGTGGCGCCCGCACTCGTTTCGGCCCGGACCTGCCATACTTTCAGACAACGACATGCGACTCTCTCGCCGCGTCCCCGCGTTCGCCTTTCTGCTTGCCGCAGCCTGCCACAGCGATGGCGGCGCGGGGCGGGCGCACTCGTCCACGCTGGTAATGACGCAACCCGCCGACGCCAACAACATGATACCGCTATTCTCGACGAACGAGATTTCGGTTGCGGTGGGCTCGATGCTGTTCGAGAAGCTCGCAGAGATCGGCGATTCAATGAACGTCATCGGTGATCGCGGCGCGCGGCCATCGCTCGCGGACTCGTGGACGTGGGCGCCGGACTCGCTCTCGATCGCCTTTCACATCGCCCCAAAAGCGCACTGGGCTGACGGAGTTCCCGTTCGCGCCGCGGATGTGCTCTACAGCTTTCGCGTCAACAGCTCGAAGGTCATCGGCTCGCCCGTGCGGCCGCTTCTCGCGGGCATCGATTCAGTCACCGCTCGGGACAGCCTGACTCCGGTCATCTGGTTTCACGCGCGCTCTCTCGAGCAGTTCTTCAATGCCGCAACGCAGGTCCGGGTGCTTCCCGCACACCTGCTCGCGAGCATCCCGGATTCGGCGCTGCAGACCGCGCCCTTCGCGCGCCATCCTGTGGGAAGCGGCCCTTACAAGTTCGTGCGGTGGGTCAGCGGGAGCACGATCGAGCTCGCTGCCGACAGCACCTTCCATCGCGGAGCGCCGAAGATCGATCGTCTCATCTGGAGCATCGCCGGGAATCCCGATGCAGCGATGCTGCGGCTGTATTCCGGCGAGGCGAATTTCATTTCAACGATAAGAAAACAGGACAGCGCACAGATTGCGTCGCATCCGGAGCTCAAGCTGATGCGCTATCCGTCCATGGTTGTGGCTTTCGTACGATTCAATCTGCACGCGCGCAAAGGCGGCGGTCCGCACGCGGTCTTTGGCGATCGCGAGGTTCGCCGCGCGCTCTCGATGGCTATCGACCGCCGCCGCGCCGTGAGCACGGTGATCGACAGCGCTACGCCTCTCCTTCTCGGTCCGCTCACGTCGAATCTTCCCACGTACGACCGACGGCTTCCGAGTCTTCCCTACGCACCCGACAGCGCCGCGTCGATCCTCGAGCGCCGCGGATGGGTGCTGGGCAAGGATGGTCTGCGCCATAAGGGCGCCATCGCTCTGCAGTTCTCAATGCTGGTGCCGACAACCAGCACGGAGCGCCAACAGATGGCCGTAGTGCTGCAGGATATGTGGAAGAAGGTCGGCGCCAAGATGGACATCGAGCGCGTGGACTTTCCGACGATGGGAAGTCGCACCGCCGCACGCGACTTCGACATGACGTTCGAACGGATGGCCCTTGATCCGACGCCGTCCGGGATTCGGCAGGAGTGGAGCGAGACGGCGGCTCGGGCCGGCGGCCCGAGCAATTCCGGATCCTACACGAATACTGCCTTCGATGCGATCGTCGACTCCGCCGTCGAAACGATGGATCGCACTCAGGCCATCACGCTCTACAGGCGAGCGTATGGCGTGATCATCGAAGATGCGCCGGCGGTCTGGCTCTACGAATCGGCTTCGATCGCGGCGATGGCGACGAACGTCCATCCCGTGGCCATGCGCAGAGACATGTGGTTCGTGAATCTCGCCGACTGGACGATCGACGGCGGCTCCGCTCCCAAAGGTGCGAGCGTCGCGCTTGCGGCCGGCGCTCACTAATAGATGAGGCGGCTGCTCGCGGGCCGTCTCCTTCAGGGGCTTGCCGTCATTTGGCTGGTCGCGACGTTGACCTTCACGCTGCTCCACCTCGCCCCCGGCGATCCCTACTCGTATCTCGGTGATCGTCGCGTCGACCCCGCCGTCGTCGCCAACTGGCGACACAAGTACTGCCTCGACCAGCCGCTTCCCGCGCAGTATGTCTGCTACGTCCGCGCCGTCGCGAGCGGCGACCTCGGCTACTCGGTCACGCAGCAGCGTCCCGTCCGCGACATCCTCATCGAGTACGTGCCGCGAACGATCGAGCTCATGGTGCTCGCGCTTCTCGCAACCTTCGCCACCGGAATAGCGCTCGGCGTTCTGCAGGCACACAAACGTGGCACTTTTGCCGACTGGGGTAGTCGGGGCATCACGCTCGTCTTCTATTCGATGCCCGACTTCTGGCTCGCGCTCATGCTCGTGCTCCTCTTCGCCTACTGGATCCCGATCTTCCCGATCAGCGGCATGGAAAACGTGATCACCGCGCCCTCTGATGGAAGATGGGCGCATGCCGTCGACGTCGGGCGGCATCTCGTCCTCCCCGTTACCACGTTGACGCTGCTCACCTGCGCGGCAGTCGCGCGCTTCCAGCGCGCAGCGATGCTCGATGTCGGGCGGCTGGAGTTCGTCGTCACCGCGCGCGCGAAGGGCGTTCCCGAAAGCGTGATCACCCGGCATCACATCCTCCGCAACGCGCTCCTCCCGATCATCACGCTCGCCGGGCTCGCCCTCCCCAGTCTCCTCGGCGGCGCCGTGCTCGTCGAGCTGGTCTTCTCGTGGCCAGGGATGGGATACATCACGGCGACGGCGGTGAGCAGCCGCGACTACTCGCTCGTGATGTCCTCGGTGCTGGTGACGAGCGTGCTCGTCGTCGCCGGCACCATCGCTGCGGACATGCTCTACGCGGTGGTCGATCCGCGCGTGCGCCCGACGTAGGTGCTCGCCCTTCGCTGGCTGAGCGCCGCTGCGCTTGTCGTCATCATCTGTGTGGCTCTCTGGCGCTACTCGCATCCACGTGCGCGCGCGAGCGGCCGTCGTGCAGTCTTCGCGCGCTACGCTGCGCATCCATCCGCCGTCATCGCGCTCTTCACGCTCATCGTGATGTACACCATCGTCGCCTTCGCGCCATGGCTTGCGACGCACGATCCGATCGAGATTTTCGCGCAGGAGCTCGCGAACCATCCACCGTCACGCGAGTTCCTCTTCGGCACCGACTTCGCCGGGCGCGACATCTTCAGCCGCGTGCTCTACGGCGCGCGCTTCTCACTCATCATCTCGCTGCTCGCTACTGCGATCGCCGTGGTCGTCGGCACAGCGTACGGCGCTACCGCCGGCTTCGTCGGAGGGAAGCTCGACACCGCGATGATGCGCCTCGTCGACGCCTTCCTGGCCATTCCGCGCATCGTGCTGCTCATCGCCGTCGGCACGCTGTGGGCGCCGCTCGGCGTCACCTCGCTGGTGTTCCTCCTCGGATTCACTGCCTGGTTCGCGACGAGCCGTCTCGTGCGGGCCGAGGTGCTGTCGCTGCGCGAGAGGGACATGGTGGCGGCCGCACGGGCGCTCGGCGCGCGCGACCTCGCGATCGTAGCCCGGCACGTGCTCCCCAATGTGCTGTCGCCGGTGATCGTCGCGGCAACGCTCGGCGTGGCCGGCGTCATCATCAACGAGGCGGCGCTGTCCTATCTCGGCATTGGCATCCCCGATCCGTCTCCCAGCCTCGGCAACATCATTCGCGACGGCTCGCCGTACATTGCGACCGCGTGGTGGGTCGCGCTCTTCCCGGGCATTGCGCTGGTCCTCACGTCGCTGGCGTACAATCTCGCCGGCGACGGCTTGCGCGATGCGATGGACCCGCGTCAGGTTGACCGGTGATGACCGAGCCGCTGCTTTCCGTGCAGGACCTCCGCACTTATTTCCGCACGAGTGCAGGGGTCGCGCGCGCGGTGGATGGCGTGTCGTTCGACATCGCCGCGAACGAGTCGGTGGGCGTGGTCGGCGAATCCGGGTGCGGGAAGTCCGTCACCTCGCTCTCGCTGCTACGGCTCATCCAGCGCCCCGGGAGCATCGAGCCGGGCTCGAAGATCGCGCTCGAGGGCACCGATCTCCTCGCGCTCGACGACGAGGCCATGCGCAGGATTCGCGGCAACCGCATCGCGATGATCTTCCAGGAGCCGATGACCGCGCTCAACCCCGTCTTCACCATCGGAGCGCAGCTGGCCGAGGTACCGCGGGTGCATTCGGCGATCAGCCGGCGCGACGCATGGGCGCGCGCCGTCGAGATGCTCGGGACGGTCGGGATCCCCGATCCGGCCGAGCGGGCGAAGTCGTATCCGCACCAGCTTTCGGGCGGCATGCGCCAACGCGTGATGATCGGGATGGCGCTCATGCTCTCTCCCGCGCTGCTCATCGCGGACGAGCCCACGACTGCGCTCGACGTCACGATCCAGGCGCAGATCCTCGAGCTGCTGAGCGAGCTTCGTGAGCGCACGGGAATGTCGGTGCTGCTCATCACGCACGACCTCGGCGTCGTCGCCGAGTCAACGTCGCGCGTGATCGTGATGTATGCCGGTGAGATCGTCGAGCAGGCGGGAGTGCGCGAGCTGTTCGCGAAGCCGCATCATCCGTACACCGAGGGGCTGATGGCCGCGATGCCGCGCGCGGGGACGAAGCGCGAGCGGCTTACGGTGATCCCGGGCGCCGTACCTTCGCCGTACGACTGGCCCGCAGGCTGCCGCTTTCACGAGCGTTGTCCGTACGCCTGGGATCGCTGCGAGCTCGAGCATCCACCGCTCTACCAGATCGGCGAGGGGCACGTCTCGCGCTGCCATCTCGCGGTGGAGCCCGAGCGACGCAACGCGCCTCACGTTCCGCGCGCGGCGCGCGCGGGGGCGGGCGCATGACGCCGAACGCGTCGGCACAGAAGCCGTTGCTCGAGGTGAAGGAGCTCACCAAGCACTTTCCGATCACCGGTGGCGTGATGCGACGGGTCACCGGCGCGGTGCGCGCGGTCGACGGCATCTCCTTCGACGTCGCCGCGGGCGAAACGCTCGGCCTCGTCGGCGAGTCGGGATGCGGCAAGACGACCGCAGGGCGCGCCATCCTCCGCCTCATCGAGCCGACGTCCGGAGAGATTCTCTTCGATGGTGCCGACGTGCGCGCGCTCGGGAAGGAGCCGCTGCGCAAGCTGCGGCGCCAGATGCAGATCGTCTTTCAGGATCCGTTCAGCTCCCTCAATCCGCGCATGACCGTTGGCGCATCGGTGCGCGAGGGGCTGACGATTCACAAGCTGGCCGAGGGGAGCGCGGCGGATGCGCGCGTGCGCCAGCTGCTCGAGGAGGTGGGGTTGCGCGCGGAGCATGCGACGCGATACCCGCACGAGTTCTCCGGCGGACAGCGCCAGCGCGTCGGCATCGCGCGCGCGCTGGCGGTCGAGCCGACGTTCATCGTGTGCGATGAGCCGGTGTCCGCGCTCGACGTCTCGGTGCAGGCGCAGGTGATCAACCTGCTGCAGGATCTGCAGCAGGCGCACGGGCTCGCCTACCTCTTCATCGCGCACGATCTGTCGGTCGTCGAGCACATCGCCGACCGCGTCGCAGTGATGTACCTCGGCCGGATAGTCGAGCTCGCGAACGCGGACGATCTGTACGCGCTGCCGCTGATGCCCTATACGCAGGCGCTGCTCTCGGCGATCCCGGTGCCCGATCCGGTAGCGAAGCGCGAGCGGATTGTGCTGCGCGGCGACGTTCCCTCCCCCGCGAATCCGCCGCCTGGATGCCCGTTCCATCCGCGATGCCAGCATCCGCAGAAGGACGCGTCGTGTGCGGTGATCGTGCCGCCGCTCGAGCTCAAGGAGCCGGAGCACTGGGCCGCGTGCATCAAGCAGCTGCCGACGCGCATCTCGTGGCCGGAGCAGCTGGCCGCCGGCGCGACGAAGCCGCCCGAGCGCATCGTGCCGGTTCGCGCGATCGCGTAACGCGCTCCATCATTCTCCAGCCTCAGCGCAGGAGCCTCGTGTCATCCGTCGTCGACATCCTTTCCACCGCCGCCGATCGCCCGCCCGCGCTCGACGACACCGCGCTCTTTGGTCACCCGCGCGGACTCGGTCTGCTCTTCCTCACCGAGATGTGGGAGCGCTTTTCGTACTACGGAATGCGGGCGATCCTCATTCTGTATCTGACGCAGGCGCTCCACTGGAACACGGCGCGCGCCGCGAATCTGTACGGCACCTACACGATGCTCGTCTTTCTCACGCCGCTCATCGGCGGCTACCTCGCCGACCGCATCATTGGCACGCGACGATCGCTCGTGATCGGTGGACTCATCATCGCCGCCGGCCACTTCTGCCTCGCCGTCAACTCGATGACGATGTTCTACACGGGGCTCACGCTGATCATCATCGGCACGGGGTTCTTCAAGCCGAACGTCTCGACGATGGTCGGGCAGATCTACGCCGACGGCGATTCTCGCCGCGACGCGGGTTTCACGATCTTCTACGTGGGTATCAACATTGGCGCCTTCCTCGGCGGCCTGATCTGCGGCTACCTCGCAGATACGACGCGTTTCGGTGACGGTGGCTGGCACTGGGGCTTTGGCGCGGCCGGTGTGGGGATGCTGCTCGGACTCCTCGTCTACGTGATCTTCCGCGACAAGTATCTGCCGGGTATCGGCGTGCGCGCCGCAAAACAGCTTCCCGATGTTGCCGCGCCGATCATCATGAAGGACAGCAACGTCGCGCTCCACGCACTCATCGGCGCGACCATCGGCGGGGGGATCAGCCTCCTTCTCGGCGGCGTCGAGCTTCTCAGTGCCTTCGTCGGCGTGACGATCGGCGCGGCGCTCGCGGTGACGATCCTCGGCTCCTACGGCGAGGAGCGGAGGCGCGTGATCGCGATCTTCATCGTCGCCCTCTTCGTCGTGCTGTTCTGGGCATGCTACGAGCAGGCGGGGAGCTCGATGAATCTCTTCGCCGCGAACAACACCGATCTGCAGGTGGGATCGTTCCATATTCCGTCGGCGTGGTCGCAGAACGTGAATCCCGCGGTAATCATCATCTTCGCGCCGCTGTTCGCATGGATCTGGGTGAAGCTTGCGAAGATCGGCCGCGAGCCGTCGACTGCGCTCAAGATGGCGATCGGTCTCATGCTGCTCGGATTCGGCTTCGTGTTCATGGTGATCGGCGGTAAGCGCGCCGACAGCGGTGTGCTCGTGAGCCCGCTCTGGCTCGTTGCCGCCTTCACCTTCCACACGTGGGGTGAGCTCTGTCTCTCGCCTGTGGGACTGTCGTACGTGACGAAGGTCGCGCCCGTGCGCTTCGCGTCGCTCCTCATGGGAGTGTGGTTCCTCGCCCAAAGCGTGGCGGAAAAGATCGCGGGCACGATCGCCGAGCTCACGCCGACCCCAGGCTCGCCCCCGCCGCTGCCGCGCGGCGGCCTGCTCGGCATGCTGCAGCACACAGCGCTCACGCTCCACGGCTTCTACACCATCTTTCTCGTGGCCGCGCTGGCCGCTGCGGTGCTCATGCTCTTCTTCGTCCCGACGCTGAAGCGGCTGACTGCGACTGTCAGCACCTGAGCGCTTCAAACATCACCGCCAGCTGAATACCGAGTTGGGCATCACCAGCTCGCGGCCCGAGCGCACATCGCGGGGCTCGCGATAGATATAGCGATCGGCATTCGTGTAGCTCACGCGGAACTGCCATCGCGCGCGCAGATCCGGGCTCATCGCGCGCGCGATGTCGAGGCGATACGTGATCTTCGATCCGGGCGGCACCGCGACGAGCAGCCCGATCCCCGCACCGTACTTGAGCGGCGTCGTGGTGCCGTAGCCGAGCGGCGCGTCGCCCTTCCACACGCGCCCACCGTCACCGAACACCGCCATCCCAATGTCGGCCTGGTCCCGCAGCTTGCCCAGGTACCAGCGGTCTTCGAGCCGCATCACAAAGCGGATGTTGCCGGCGTCGGGCGACGCGTGATAGCCGCGCACCCCGCCGTCGAGCTCACCGAGCGGCAGCTGCACCGGCACACGCTGATTCCAGATCCCGGCCCAGTCGATGCTCCCGATGAGCGTGTGCGAGCCCATGAGGCGCTGGTACATCGAGATGTGTGCGCTGCCGATGACGCCGTCCCATTTGTCGTTCGTATAGCTGTTGCGCCCCTCCATCGTCGTCTGCAGATACGCGAACGTGTGCCTGTTCCCCGCGCCCGCGTAGAGATTGGACGCGAGGAAAATGTCATCGTCCGTCGAGCCAAGTGCCTCGAGGCTACGGCCGAGCAGCGTACCGAGCTGGAACCCCGCCTGCATGTCCTGCGCAGCGGTGAGCGCATCGAAGCGCTCGACGCGCACGAAGTCGAGGCTTCGAATTCCCCAGAGCAGATTGAGCCGCGCATTCTTGTGGCGGCCGAGAATGCGCATGAGCGAATCGTACGGCACGCCCGGAGTGAGCTCGGGTGGCAGCCCGGGCGTGTCGTCCTCGCTCGAGACGCTCATCCCGAAGAGGCTGAGCCGCCCCGGCTGCCCGAGTCGTACGACACCGCCGATATCCGCGAACTTTCGCGAGAAATCGATCACCGCCGAGGTGTCGTTCGTCCGACGGAACGAATAAATGTCCTGGTGATCGAGCGCGACACCACGCCACGCGAATCGCTGCTCGTCGGTCAGAAACGGATGCTCGGCGCCGACCAGCCAGCTGCTGATTCCTGCGTCGCCACGCAGCGCCTGCAGATCGAGATGCCAGGGCCTTCCGAGAAATTGATAGTCGGTGTAGTTCGCGCCGAAGTAATCGCGGTATTTCCCGTGCGCCCAATGCGCGGACAGATACTTCGCGTCGCCCAGGATGTTTCGATCGCCGAGTGTGAGCGAAGCAAGGTACGGGCTCGTGGGCGACGTGCCTCCGCTCACGATGGTCGTCAGCTCGTCGGTCGTCTGGGCGACGATGATCACGCCGCCATTGCCATCGTCGTAGGCGTTCACCGACGCGCTCGCGATGAACGGCTGGGCTCGCAGCATGCGCTCCGATTCGCTGCGGCGCCGGTCGTCGCACGCCTGCCCCGGCTCGACTATCAGAAACCGGCGCACGATGTCCGGCTTCGTGTTCGTGTGGATCGAGCTAATGATGCCAATCGGCGACTCCCACCACTTGCCGTGGCGCGGATAATACGGCGGCCGCGTCTGCACCTGGATGTCGCTGATGATCTGTCCTTCGCACTTCACCGCGGCTCCCGCCTGCGCCTGCGCGCGCGACGCCGGCATCGCGAGGAGCACGAGCGCGATCGACGCGACGGCGAGTGGCTTCGCGAAGGGGAAACACGCTGCTGCGGGACGCACTGTGTGAGTGGCTACTTGCCCATCCGGCGCTTCAACTCCGCCAGACGGGCTTCCGCATCCGCATCGCGTGCGGACCGATCAGCCGTTCGGCGCATCGAGTCGAGCTCGGAGAGATCCGATTCGATGGGATCTTCGGGGGCGGCCGCCGGCGACGACGCTGTATCGATGCCGCCGGTGAGCCGCTTCAGCTGCGCGGTCATCTCGGCGGTCTCGCGCTCGACGAGCGCGACTTCCTGCTCGAGCGCCGAGTGCTTGCGCTCGAGCACTGCGATGCGCTCCTCGTGCCGGCGCTCGTACTCGCCGGCGAGCTTCACCGTCTCCGCATCGTTGATCCCTGCGGCGAGATGGCCCCGCCGGCGAACCGTCGCGAGCTCCGTGCGCTCGCGCTCCAGTTGCGCTGCGGCCGCATCGCGCGCCGCACGGCTCTGCGACAGACCGACTTTCGCGTCCACGAGCGCCTCGCGCATGAGACGCATGCGCGTGCGGGATGACTGATCGTTCACCATGACGGAAAGTTTCCCGCCGCCGGCGCCCGTCCACAACGTGTTACACCAGGTGCTTTCCCGCGCCGCAGCATCGCGTACGATAGGGAGCCGCTACAGGGAGGCGCAAGCGCGCCGACAGCCCGTGCGCGCTACGAAACCCAGCGCCACGCCGCCTCCGCACGCACCTGGCGCATCAGACGCTCGGGAGACGACCCATGCGGGAACATCAGCGTGTCGCTCACCTCGTTGAGCGCCAGGCGCAGCGCCGCGAAGCGGCTCGCAGCGACGCGCAGCAGCGCGTCGAGCCCGTGCTCCTGCGCCAGCCGGTGCTCCGCCGCGAGGGCGAAGCCGCGCCGCCCCATCTCCTCGTAGTAGTCGATGTCCGGACCGCCCCGACGCCACCGCTTGTGCTCGATGCGGTCCGGAAACATCCCGCACGACCACAGCGCGTAGTTCCCCAGGTGCTGCCGAACGAGGAAGCTCCGCTGCGCATCCGGCGTGTCCACCTCGCCCATCAGCTCCGCCAGCGTGTTGAACAGCTGGTCGTCGGTCTCCGCGATCCGCTCGGCGCGGCCGCGCGCGCCGAAGTGCAGCAGGATCGCCGAGACGTAGTCCGCGAGCGCGCGGTCCTCCTCGCCTACGCGTCGCAGCGCGCGACGGACCACGACGTACCAGAAGAGGCGCACGGACACCTGCATGCCGACGCGCGACTCGATGATCGCGGGAAGCAGGCGTGGGTCATCGAGGAGCGAGTCGATCCCCTCCTCGCGCAGCCGCACCTCGGCCGCGTCGAGCGCGCGGGCCTCGCCGTGCGAGAGCAGTCGCATGGCCAACTGCGCGTCGTCTCTGGTGAGCGACGCCCGTACGTTGCCGGTCAGCATGCGTTCCCCCCTGAGTATCGAAGGCAATACAGCGCGGGTGGCACTCGTGATTCGTCCCTTAATTGGGTGACGACTTGACGGGCGCCGCGTTACTGGTCGATCGCCTAGCGTATAAGGGCGGCCGGAAGCGGTCGCGTCGGAGAGTTCGCCAGCGCCGTGCCGACGCGCAGGATCAGGGTCGCCACGCGCGACAGCTTGTCGTAGTCGATCTTGTCCGGCGAGTCGGTGACTTTGTGATAGTCGGCGTGCAGTCCCGTCGTGAAGAACACGATCGGGATGCCGTGCTTCGCGTAATTGTAGTGGTCGCTCCGGTAGTACAGCTGCTCGGGGTGCGATGGCGCATCCCACTCGCGATTGATGAGAAAGGGCCGCGGCGACGCGCTGTTCACCGAATCGACGACGTCGCCAAGCACCCGGCTCTGCCCGTTCGGCGCCGAGCGCGGACCGATGAGATAGAGTGAGTCCGGGTCATTGCGACCGATCATGTCCGCGTTGAGCTGCGCGACGATCGAGTCGAGGATGACGGTTGGATGCGACGTGAACCACTCCGAGCCGAAGAGCCCGAGCTCCTCCCCCGTGTGCCAGACGAAGAGCAGCGAGCGCTTCGTGCGCGGCGCGCGTTGCGCGCGCTTCGCCATCTCGATGAGCGACACCGTGCCCGAGCCATCATCGTCCGCACCGTTCGCGATCGAGTCGCCATGCTCGGCAGGCTGAATTCCGATGTGATCGAGATGCGCACCGAACGCGACATACGTGTGCGCGAGCGCCGAGTCGGATCCGGGGATGACGGCGACGACGTTGAATGCGGGAACGACGTCCTGCACGAGATCCACCTTCGCTTCGAACGACCGTCCATCGAGCACGCGCGGGTGATCGTTGTGCGGCCAGCCGGCGGGAAGCAGCGGGCCGGCGTCCTTCACCGTTCCGAAGATCACCATCGGCAGCTCGCGCGGTCCCTCGAGCGTCGGCTGCAGCCGTAGCGATGAGTCGCTCAACCCGGCCGCGAGCGCGGGAAGCTCGCCCGCCTGCCGTCCGGTGAAGAGCACGATGATCGCCGCCGGGCGCCGCTGCATGATCGCGCCGAGCCGGTCGCCGAGCGAGCGCGGATCGCGCAGCGACGCGCGATGCGTGGAATCGAGCCCCGGCGGCGCATCGTCCACGAACACGACCACCTTGTCCGCCAACGACAGCCCAGCGAGATCGTTGCGCCCCAGCCCGGGCGTCGAGAGTCCGTAGCCTGCGAAGACGAGATCGCCCGATGCCTCGAGAACGGGCAACGGCAGCCCCTCGCCGAGCGATGGCACCGGGATGAGATGCGAGCCGACGGGAAGGCTCGTGCGCGTAGCGGCCGATGTCACGGTAAAGCGCGCCGAGCGCACGAAGGTGCGCGAGAGCGGCACGCGCTGCAGATAGCCGCCGCTGTCCCCCGCGGGCGCGATGCCCGCGGCCTTGAGCTGCGCGGCGATGAAGCGTGCGGCGCGCACGCCGTTGACCGTCTCCGCGCTGCGACCGAGCATCGAGTCATCTGCGAAGGCGTACAGGTCGCGGCGAAGCGCATCCGCCATCGTCGATGGGGCCGCGACAGCAGGCGCTGGATGGGACTCGGCGCGTGGCGGCGATGCACAACCTGCGGCCACGGCGAGCAGCAGCACCGCGCTGCGACGCATGAGAGCTCCAACGGTGAGAGGATGCGCCGCCGGGGGCGGCAACGTTGCGTACAGGCTAACGAGGCGCGGCATTGGCTGCAACGTCGGCCTTTCCCTTTGAGTACGAGGGCAGCCATCTTCCGTTGCTGCATCACGATCGGCGCCCCCGCAGCCGTCATTTTGCGAGGATTGTCCGGAACCACGTCTCCGAAAAGTGTATCATTCATCAACATGCTGTACATCTGCATTCCCGCATTCGATGAGGCGCCCACCGTTGGGCTGCTTCTCTGGCGCATCCGAACGGTGTTCGAGGCGCACCCTCGCGAGTACGAGATCATCGCACTCGACGATGGCAGCACCGATGGCACCCAGGAAACGCTGCGGCGCTACGAGAAGGTGCTGCCGCTGACGGTGCTGCGCAACGAAACACGGGGCGGCTACGGGGCCGCGCTCGACACACTCGCGCGCGCCGCGGCGAAGGCGACGCGCTATCCGCGCCGCGACGCGATGATCGTGATGCAGGGCGACCTCACCGATCGCCCCGAAGATCTTCCCGAGCTCGCGAAGCGCTTCGACGGCGGAGTCGACTGCGTGGTCGCCGAGGCGGGGCCAGCGGCGGCCACGGTCCCGAAGGAGATTCGCCGCCTGCGCCGTATCGCGCCCTGGCTCATGCGCCGCTACGTGAAGGTCGACGGCGTCACCGATCCGCTCGGCACCCTCCGCCTCTATCGCATCGCGGTCATCCGCGACGTGATCAAGCAGGCGGGCGATGCGCCGATCGTGCAGAGCGCTAGCTGGGCGGCGAACGTCGAGCTGCTGGTGAAGGCTGCGAAGTTCTGTCGCCGGCTCGAGACGGTGGAGCTCGCGCCTCGCTACGATTTGCGGCCGCGAGAGACGCGCGTACGCTGGTTCCCCGACGCGGTCGCGCTGTACCGCTTCGGCGTCGCTCACCGCGCCCTGCGCGCTCCGGCGTCGACGTGACCAGTGCTGCCCATGCGGCACGAACAGCTGCGATGGTGGTCGCCATCACGTGTGCGGTCCACGCCGCTCGCGCGCAGCACGAAACGACGGAATCGCCCGCGCGGGACAACACGCAGACGGCGCACACCTCCCGCCCTTACGGGGTCGGCGAGAAGCTCGTCTACGATCTTGCCGTCGGTGGTGCGAAGGTCGGCACCGGCAGCCTGTCTATCGTCGGCGATGAAGTCATCGATGGCCACGAGACATATCATTCCGTCTTCGACATCAAGGGCGGGTTTCTTTTCTATAAGGTCAACGATCGGCTCGAGAGCTGGTTCGAGCCCGGCACCATGACCTCGCACCGTTTTTACCAGCTTCTCAATGAAGGCAGCTACCACACGCAGCGGTATTTCGATCTCTTTCCCGAGCGGGCCAAGCTGGTTCAGCGCGGTCGCTCGGAGACGGAGAGCGTCGCCGAACCGCTCGATGACGTATCGTTCTTCTACTTTGTGCGCACGGTTCCGTTGATCGTCGGAGAGACCTACACCTATGCGCGCTATTTTCAGCCGGATAAGAATCCGGTGATCGTAAAGGTACTTCGACGGGAAAAGCTGAAGCTGGACGCGGGCACGTTCGATACGATCGTCCTTCAACCGATCATAAAATCGGGCGGGCTGTTCGCGGAAGGCGGCGAGGCGCTCATCTGGGTGACGGATGATGATCGACGCATTATGGTTCAGCTCAAGGCGAAGATGCCGGTGCTCCGATCCCTCGACCTATATCTGAAATCGTACACTCCGCAAATGATTCCTCCTCCGGAGTGAACAAGCCCGAAGCCGACCTCTCGGCCGTCCGCACCGTTCCGATCGGTCGACGCCCGAACAAGGTGCGCGCCGAAGAGTTCGCGACACCTCCCGCAGACGACCGCTCGTTCGCCGCATTCCTCGGCGCGCTCCCCGATGTTCTCGCCGCGCGGGATTTCCTCGCGCTCTCGCGCGACATCGCGAACGCAGCGGGCAGGCGCGGCGTCGTCGTGATGGTCGGCGGCCACATCGTGAAGACGGGGCTCGCGCCGATCCTCATCGACTTCATGCGCCGCGGGATCATCACGCATCTCGCGATGAACGGCGCGGCCGCCA
>JALYSW010000110.1 GCA_030854615.1 Gemmatimonadota bacterium | reverse complement strand
TCCCGCGCGAAACGCATGCGGCCGCACAATGAAGCCGACTACGAACACCGCGAGCCCAACGTTGGCGACCCACCAGTGCAGGCCGGCAAGTTGGCGGCTATGCAGCGGGTGTCCGGTGAAACGCGGGAGCACGTGGTAGGCCACGCCCGCGATCATCATGGCCACGAAACCAAGCAGGTTCATGTGGACGTGCGCCGGCCGATAGATCACCAGCGAGGGATCGACCGCCATTGCGACGCCAAAGGTGACACCGAGCACGAGCCAGCCCAGGCTCGATTTGACAAACGCCTTCGCGAACCAATCCATGTGAAATGACTCTCTAAGGCCTCGGTGCGATGGTCGCGAGAAGCACCAACTGCTCGTCTTCCGCGCGCATTCCGTGCGGCTCGTTGGGATCGAAGATCAGGACATCATTTTGGACGCACATACGATCCCCGTTGCTGCCCGAGATCACCCCGCGTCCTTCGAGCACCTGCAGTAGGACCGTCGAAGTGCTGTGGTGCGGAGCGACGGACTGGCCCGGCGCGAGGCGAAAGACGACGAGGCGCGCGTGTTCGCAATCATGAATGATCGCGGTCGCCGGCCGATCCGGGCGCGCGCTCGTCGCGGATCGCGCCGCCATGATCGGCTGCACAGCGATCACGAGGGGCGCTCCGTGCGCGCCACCGCCGCCTCGTCCGACTCGTACGCTACCTGATGTAGCGCGTGCATGAGCGCGGACACGTCGACGCCGTCCCGCTCGGCCGCTTCCCTGATGGAGACCGCGCCGCCGCAGCAGGCGTCGATCCCGCTCTCGTTGAATACACCGACGGTGCGCGGGAACGCTGCGATCACGTTGTTCACCACATCCGTCTCTTCTATCCGTTGCACGTTCGATGGCGACATGTCAATCACGCTCAGTATGATATAGTGGCGAATTGCCTGGGGACGCCGATCTGGATCATCCCCACCGCGCCCCTCTTGGCGTCGGCGACCGCGTGCGTGACGAACGGGGTAGGGCCCGCACCGCTCGCGTCAGATGAGAATAGCTTCTCGAACATCGCGCCGCCACCGGCGGAAATGCCGTACGTCTGCACGTTCTCAAGCGCGTGCCTGGAATTGCCGTCGGGATACACGCGGTCGAAGATCGCGCCGCCGACGTGAAAATCGCTCGTGAAGTTCGGTCCCGCTTTGACGACGAAGAAGCGTACGCGGTCGCCAATGCCGACCTTGATCGGCGTGTCCTTGTACTGGAACGCACGCCCGTTGAACGCGACGTCGCTCGCCTGCTTCCTCCCAGCAGCCGCGGTCGCGGCGACCGGCTTCGAGATGTCGCTCGCATCGGCCTTCGTGTAGAACTCGCTCTGGACGAGCGCAGTAGCGCCGCCGGCGTGCTGGTGTGCTCACACTCCGACGGCGACCTCAGCGGCCGGGGTCGCGCGCGCAGGCCCCGGTGTGTTTCCAGTCGGCGCCGCGACCGAGAATGTTGCCGCCAGGCGTGCCTCCGTTTCGGCGACGCGCCGCTTCGTTCGCACGACGGCATCGGGATTCAGACTGATCGAGTCGATGCCCTGCTCTACGAGAAAGGCGGCAAACTCGGGATAGTCGGACGGCGCCTGCCCGCAAATGCCGACCGTGCGTCCAGCCGCGTGCGCGCCGGTGATGAGCTGCGCGCACATCCGTCGTACCGCCTCGTCGCGTTCGTCGAACAGGGGCGCGACTCGCACCGAATCGCGATCGACGCCGAGCACGAGCTGCGTGAGGTCGTTCGAGCCGATCGAGAAGCCATCGAACAGTGGCGCGAAGCGATCGACGAGGATCACGTTCGATGGAATCTCGGCCATCACGTAGACCTCGAGCCCTCCCTCCCCGCGCACCAGTCCCCCTTCGCGCATGACGGCCAGCGCCTTCTTCCCTTCTTCCGGTGTGCGACAGAACGGGATCATCAGCTTGAGATTCGTGAGTCCCATGGTCTCGCGCACACGTTTCACCGCCGCGACCTCGAGCAGGAATCCGTCCTTGTAGTCGGGATGGTAGTACCGGCTCGCGCCGCGCCAGCCCAGCATCGGGTTTTCCTCCGGCGTCTCGAATGCCGCGCCTCCCGTGAGATGTGCGTACTCGTTCGACTTGAAGTCCGAGAAGCGCAGTATCACGGGCCTGGGCCAGAACGCCGCCGTGAGCGTCGCGATTCCCTGTGCCAGCGTGTCGACGAAGTACTCACGCTTGTCCGCGTATCGCGCCGTGAGCGCATCGACCTCGACTCGCGTGTCCGCCGGAAGCGAGTCGTAGCGGGTGAGCGCGAGTGGATGCACGCGCACCCAGCTGGCGAAGATGAATTCCATGCGCGCGAGACCGACGCCGTCGTTCGGCAGCATCGCGAGCTTGAACGCCCGTGTTGGATCCCCGACGTTCATGCAAATCCGCGTGTGCGTGGATGGAAGCGACTCGGGATCCACGTCCTCAGTGCGGAAGGCGAGGGCCCCGCCGTAGACGTGCCCGGTCTCCCCTTCCGCACACGAGACCGTGACGACGCGCCCGTTGGCGATCGTCGTCATCGCATCCTCCGCGCCCACGATCGCGGGGATTCCTAGCTCGCGCGCAACGATGGCGGCATGCGACGTACGGCCGCCGCGCGCGGTGATGACGGCGCTCGCCTGCTTGAGCACTGGCTCCCAGTTCGGGTCAGTGGACTCGGTGACGAGCACCTCTCCTGGCCGGAACTCGGCCATCCGCGATGCATCGGCGATGACGCGTGCCGCACCGCTCGCGATCTGCTCGCCGACGGCGAGACCCTCGAGCAGCACCGCACCGCGCTCCGTGAGCGCGTACGTCTTGAATGTGAGTCCATGCCGCGCAGCATGCACGGTCTCGGGCCGCGCCTGCACGATGAAGAGCGAGCCGGCAGATCCATCCTTGGCGAACTCGATGTCCATCGGCGTCGGCTGGCCGCGCTTCTCGCTGTAGTGGTCCTCGATGGCGAGCGCCCACCGCGCGAGCTGCAGCACCTCGTCGTCCGTGAGGCAGAACCGGGCACGCTCCTCCGGCGGCACCAGGCGATTGTCGTGCCTGCTCTTAGCGCGATCGAAGACGAGCCGCAACTCCTTTGTTCCGAGCCGACGCCACAGGATCGGCTTGAACCCCTGGCGCAGCGTCGGCTTGTGTACGTAGAACTCATCCGGCCCGACGCGCCCTTGCACGATGTTCTCACCGAGCCCGTAGATAGCGTCGATTTGCACGACGTCCCGGAAACCGGTGTCGGTATCGAGCGTGAAGATCACTCCGGAGACCGCGGAATCTGTACGTAGCATCTTCTGTACGCCCACTGACAGGCTCACGGCATCGTGCGCAAAGCCCATGTCGTTGCGGTAGGCGATCGCCCGCGGCGTGTACAGGCTCGCGAAGCAGCGGCGCACACTGTCCAGCACCGCGCTTTCCCCCTGCACGTTCAACATCGTTTCGTGCGCACCGGCGAAGCTCGCACCCGGAAGATCCTCAGCAGTGGCCGACGAGCGAATCGCCACCTCGAGTGCGGCCTCGCCGCATCGGCGCGAGAGGTCGCGATACGCCGCACGAATCTCCTCGGCGAGATCCGGCGGGATGGTGCCGGCGAGGACGAGCTCCCGGACGGCGAGGCTCTTCGCCTCGATGTCGGCCACGCCTTCCGTCGTCGCGAGGAGGGCCAGGATCTTCTGCTCCAGCGAATTGGCTCGAAGAAAGTGGCGAAACCCTTCCGCCGTGATCGCAAATCCATCCGGGACCGGAACTCCGAGCGGCGTGAGCTCGCGCAGCATTTCGCCGAGCGAAGCGTTCTTCCCGCCGACGAGCGGCACGTCATCGATCCCGATTTCCGAGAACCAGCGAATCCACTGCATGGGATCTCCAGCCGCTCGCGCGGCGGTAATTGGTGTGTTCGACGCGCAGATCGCGCCGCGCGGCGGGCAGTACAGCGGTGTTGCCTCCCCGGTTTGACGCTCCGGCACCGCGAGGACGGAACAACGGCTCGCGCGGAGAACGGGCACCGCGATGTTGGCGATGAGCTGTCGCTCGGCGAGCGACTGTCCTCGCACGGGCATCACGATGAGATCTACTTCGTGCTGCTCGGCGAACCGGATCAGCGCCGTCGCATCGCGGGCATCCACATCTGTGCGCTCCAGTTGTGCGCCGGGCGGGATGCACAACTCGCTCACGAACGATTCGTGACTCGCTGCGTCGTTCGGCCGTTGGGCAGCCCCGAAGCTATCGTGCGGGTATGAAACCCAGAGCCGAGAGGGCCGGTCGAGCGCCGCGAGCGCCACGCGAATCGCGTCTGCCTTGGTTTCTCCTTCTGCAACGAACAGCGCATTCCGCATCGGACGAGTCGTATCGCGCGCAACCGCCAGTACGGGCACTTCGCTGTAGTGAGCCACGCGCAGCGCCGTCTCGCCGCCGAGCCGCCGTGCGTCGGGATGCTCGCGACCGATGCCGAGGATGATGATGTCCGCCTCCGTCTGCCGAGCGATTTCGGCAATGACGAACGGCGGGTACCCCACCTCGAATCGCACCGGCCACCGCACCGCTGGCGTGATACTCCGACGCTGACACCGCACGCGCCGAAGGAGCTCGGCCGCACTGCGTCGATCCGGTGCCTCGCACTGGCCCGGCGATGGCCGTACGCGCGCGGCAAGGGGCGGAGGGATGCGCGGCTCGAACACAGCGAGCAGCTCGACCGATGCTCCCGTGCGGTCGGCGAGCCGCCGAGCGACCACCAGCGCCGCATCGGCATTCGGCATTCCCGACGTGGGAACGAGCACACGCGCGATGCGGGATGTCTCCGCGGTGACATGGATGCCGCACGAACGATCAACGATCGTGCCGTTCTCTGCCGTCGCGACTGGCGTGTGTACTGACATGCGCCTCCACCCGATCTCAAGTGACCGATCGGGTCACTGCGCGCAAGCTCGCGTAGGCACACGACTGCCGCTATCAGGGATTCTCCGCGACGTCACTAAGGGATTGCCGGACGGGCACGCGGTTCGGGTATGACGAGCGTTGTGCGGCATTCCCTCGCATTCTTTCCACCTTTGCCGGACAGACAAACGTCTGCGCACATGTCACTATTGTGAATGAGCGTCGGTTGTAGCAGCGGCCGATGTGCCACGGTTGCAAACGGGGGGATTATGAAGACCGATACAGAGCTGAAACAAGCCATCATGGCCGAGTTCGAATGGGAGCCGAGCATTCGGGCCCCCGAAGTTGGTGTGGCTGTACGCGACGGCGTGGTCACGCTCAGCGGAACGGTGGACACGTATGCGCAGAAGTTCGCCGCCGAGCGTGCGGTCGAGCGCGTGGCGGGCATTCGCGCCGTCGCGGAAGAGCTGGAGGTCATTTCCAGTGGCGAGCACAAGAAAGCGGATCCGGACATCGCGCGGGCGGCGGCGAACGTTCTCCTGTGGGATGTCGAGGTCCCAAACGATCGCGTCAAGGCGATCATTCGAAACGGCTGGGTCACGCTCGAGGGTGCGGTCGACTGGTTTTTCCAGAAGGCGGCGGCCGAACGCGCCGTGCGGAATCTCGAGGGCGTGAAAGGGATCGTGAGCCAGATCGAAATCAAGCCGCCCACGGCGAAGACCGCCCAGGTCAAGGCGGACATCGAGGCGGCACTCCTCCGCACCGCTGCCGTGGATGCGAAGGCGATCCACGTTGAGACGAGCGATGGCACGGTCACGCTTCGCGGTACCGTGCGCTCCGTAGCCGAGCGTGACGATGCGGAACGCGCGGCGTGGAACGCGCCGGGAGTGAATCGCGTGAAGGATGAACTGCAGTTCGCGATCTAAATGAAGACTGACGGGCGGCCGTCCGGGCGCTTCGGCGTTCCGTACGGTCGCAAGAGGAGGTCGTATGCTGAATGATCCATTCACCAATCGCAGCACCGCGGGCCAGGCGCTCGCCAAGCTGCTCACGACCTACGCTGGGCGACAGGACGTGGTCGTCCTGGGCCTCGCGCGAGGCGGCGTGCCCGTTGCCGCGGAAGTCGCGCGTGCGTTGCGCGTACCGCTCGACGTGTTCGTCGTCCGGAAGCTCGGCGTTCCCGGGCACGAGGAGGTAGCGCTCGGAGCGATCACGAGTGCAGGCATTCGAGTGATCAATCACCCTTTGGCTCGCGAGCTCGGTATCACGCCGCAAGAGCTGGAAACCATCACCGACCGTGAAAGCCGCGAGCTCGATCGGCGCGAGCGCGCCTATCGCGATGGGCGCGAACCCCTCGACCTTCACGGACGCACGGTAATCGTCGTCGATGACGGCCTCGCGACCGGAGCCTCCATGAGCGCCGCGATCACGGCTCTGCGGCTGAAGCGTCCGCGGCGCATCGTGGTCGCCACGCCAATTGCCTCACGCGATGCCGCGGCGGGGCTGCGACGGATTGCCGACGAGGTCGTGGTCGTCGCGACGCCAGAGCCTTTCAGCGCCGTCGGAGTCTGGTACGAGGACTTCGCGCAGACGAGCGATGCCGAGGTGCGCAGACTCCTCGCCGATGGGACGAAGCGCGATCGAAGCACGGCGCGCATCCCATCGGACGGGGTCGTGCTCCAGGCCGACCTCGTGGTCCCCGAGCGCGCGATCGGGACCGTGATCTTTGCGCATGGCAGCGGAAGCGGCCGACACAGCGCACGCAACCGGTACGTCGCATCGATTCTCAATGAGGCCTCGCTTGCGACGCTCCTGCTCGACCTCCTCACCGAAGAGGAAGCGATCGAGGACGAGCAAACCGGACACATTCGGTTCGACGTGCAACTCCTTGCACGCAGGCTCGGCGACGCGGTCCGCTGGGTGCGCGCGCAGCCGATGCTGGCGAACCGTCCGATTGCCTACTTCGGCGCGAGCACCGGAGCCGCCGCTGCGCTCATCGCTGCGGCACACGACCCGCAGATTCGTGCAGTCGTGTCGCGGGGCGGCCGGCCGGATCTCGCGGCATCCGCGCTCGGCCTCGTTCGTGCGCCCACGCTGCTCATCGTGGGCGGCGACGACACGCAAGTACTCGAATACAACCGGAAAGCGCTCGGCGCGATGCATAGCCGGGCGGAGCTCACCATTATTCCGCGGGCGACGCATCTGTTCGAGGAGCCGGGAGCGCTCGAGGAAGTGGCGAGCGTGGCGCGCGATTGGCTCACCCGCAGGCTGTCGGAGCACACGACAGCGAGCGCTGAGAGCGCGCTCGTAGATGCTCGACCGCGAAGCGTCGTGTGACCACCGCGCTTCGAGGATGCGCGTGATCTTTACCGTGCTCGGCTCCGCAACGATGCGAAACGCGGACGTCGGCACGGGTGCGAATACCAGCTTGCCAATTCACGGCTGGCACACCGTCAGCGCGTCGTGACGAGAAGCGACTGGGACGCCGCGCCGTTGACGCAGGCTGCAGGGGCCAGCACTGACGAGGTGTTGCGCCTGTGCGTCTCCACGCCAGCCGGATTGCGCAAGGAGGAGGCAGCCCGTCGCCTCGCGGTGTACGGCTACAACGAGATTGCTTCGGAACGGCCGGTGAGCTGGGCACGACGCCTGCTTCGCGCTCTCCGCAATCCGCTCGTCATTCTGCTGTCCGTGCTGGCCGTGCTGTCGTTGGTCTCGGGGGACATTCGTTCTGCGACGGTGATCGCGCTCATGATCTCCCTCGGTGTCGCGCTTCGTCTCGTACAGGAAGTGCGCGCCGACACGTCCGCCGCCGCGCTCCGCGCGTTGATCCACGTGACCGTCAGCGTGCGGCGCGATGGCGTGCAGCGGGAGATCCCGCTCCGCGACGTCGTGCCCGGTGACGTAGTCGTCGTCGCGGCAGGCGACATGATCCCGGCCGACGTACGACTGCTGAGCGCGCGAGACCTGTTCGTAAGCCAGGCGAGTCTCACCGGAGAGTCCCTTCCGGTCGAGAAGAGCGACGGCGTCGATGCCGACGACGGTACGCGCCCGCCGCTCGAGCGACGGAACCTCTGTTTCCTGGGCACGAGTGTCCAAAGCGGCACCGCGACCGCCGTCGTCGTGCGCACAGGCGGCGCGACGCTCTTCGGAAACATCGCGAAGCATGTGGCCGTCGAGTCGCCGCCGTCGGCGTTCGATCGTGGCGTGAGTCGCTTCACCTGGCTCATGATCCGATTCATGGTCGTGCTCGTCCCGCTCGTCTTCATCATTAACGGCCTCACCAAGCACAACTGGAAAGAGGCATTCTTCTTCTCGCTCGCCGTCGCCGTCGGACTCACGCCCGAAATGCTGCCAATGATCGTCTCGGTCTGCCTGTCCAAAGGTGCCGTCGCGATGGCGCGCAAGAAGGCGATCGTCAAGCGATTGGATGCGATTCAGGACATCGGCGCGATGGACGTCCTTTGCACCGACAAGACGGGCACGCTCACGATGGACACCGTGATCCTCGAGCGTTACTGCGACGTGCAAGGGCGCGAGACCGATCGCGTACTGCTCGATGCGCTGCTGATCAGTCACTCGCAGACGGGGCTCAAGAGCGCGCTCGACGTCGCCGTGCTGCAGCACGAGCCGCGTCACCCCGAGCTGCACCTCGAACTGTACCGCAAGGTGGACGAGATCCCGTTCGACTTTTCGCGCCGAATGATGTCCGTAGTCGTCGAGACGCCGACGGGCGGGCTCCGGCTACTCGCGAAGGGCTCCCCGGAAGAAGTGCTCAGCCGCTGCACGAGCTTCGAGATCGAGGGCGCCCCTTTCCCGACTGAGCCTGCATTCATCGATGCGTTACGCGAGGAGTATGACGCTCTCAGCGCGCAGGGATTTCGAGTGCTCGCGGTCGCGCATCGCGATGTATCCCCGAAACCCGCGTTCACCAAGGAAGATGAGTGGGATCTCGTCCTTGCCGGCTATATCGCCTTTCTCGATCCACCGAAGGAGACGGCGGGACCCGCGATTGCTGCGCTCATGGCGGCGGGCATCCGCGTAAAGGTGCTCACCGGCGACAATGAGTTCGTGACGCGCACGATCTGCACGCTCGTGCGGTTGGAGATGCCGACGGACGAGGTGCTGCTCGGCGCCGATGTCGAGAAGATGAGCGACGCGGAGCTCCAGAGCACGGTCGAGCGCACCGCCATCTTCGCCCGTCTCGCACCCGAGGACAAGGCGCGCATCATCCGTGCGCTCCAGGCGTGCGGTCACGTGGTGGGCTTCCTTGGCGATGGAATCAACGACGCGCCCGCACTGCGCGCGGCCGACGTCGGCATCTCGGCGGACGGCGGGGTCGACGTGGCCAGGGAAGCCGCCGACATCATCCTGCTCGAGAAGAGCCTCATGGTGTTGCAGGACGGTGTGCTCGAGGGACGAAAGGTGTTCTCCAACATCGTCAAGTACGTGCGAATGGGTGCGAGCTCGAACTTCGGGAACATGTTCAGCGTGCTCGGCGCGAGTGCGCTGCTCCCGTTCATCCCGATGGCGCCGATTCAGGTGCTCATGAACAATCTGCTGTACGATTTTTCGCAGGTCCCGATCCCGACCGACAACGTGGATCCCGAGCAGATCGCGCGGCCGCGCCCGTGGGACATCGGCGAGATCGGCCGCTACATCGTCACGATCGGCCCCCTGAGCTCGATCTTCGACTACACCACCTACGCCGTGATGTGGTTCGTCTTCGCCGCGCGCACGCCTGCGCATGCGGCGCTCTTCCAGACCGGCTGGTTCGTGGAATCGTTGATGACGCAAACGCTCATCATCCACGTGATTCGAACGAAGAAAATTCCGTTTCTCCAAAGCCGCCCGAGCTGGCCGCTGATCGCGACGACGGTGACGATCATGGCAGTAGGGCTCTGGTTGCCCGTCTCGCCGTTTGCTGCGGCGCTGGGTTTCGTCGCGCTTCCGGGCGCGTACTGGCCGTTGCTCGCGCTCACGCTGCTCTGCTACGTCGCGCTCACCCAGATGGTGAAAATGCTGCTCGTTCGACGTCATTGGATCTGACCACCCGCAAGCCTCGCGCGGACGTCATGATCAGGAGTCGGCCCGACACCACTACCGCGCACAGGAAAGGCGCGCGAGTCAGGCTGACACGATCTGCACGCGCGCATCGACGATCGTGGCGCCCTGCTCGTGTACGATGATCGGATTCAGGTCGAGCTCCCCGATCTCCGGGTGTGCGTCGACCAGCGCTCCCACGCGCAGGATCGTGTCTATGAGCGCGGGCACATCGTGCGCGGGGCCTCCGCGATAGCCGGTGAGCAGAGGATACGTTTTGAGCGCGCGGACCATCTCCTCGGCGTCGAGCACCGTGAGGGGCGTGAGCCGCACGGACACGTCTTTCAACAGCTCCACGAGCACGCCGCCGGCACCGCACGCCACCACGGGGCCGAACTGTGGGTCGTGCACGACGCCGACGATCATCTCGACTCCAGGCGCGGACATGCGCTG
The DNA here is from genome assembly GCA_030854615.1 of Gemmatimonadota bacterium. Lineage (GTDB taxonomy): Bacteria > Gemmatimonadota > Gemmatimonadetes > Gemmatimonadales > Gemmatimonadaceae > FEN-1250. Next base: position 15,411 of record JALYSW010000110.1, on the reverse strand, counting down.
CACCACGAACCCGCCCGGCGCGCGCCCCGACGTGCGGAGCCGGCGGTTCATGTCATCGGCCATGGCAAGCACGGCATCTGGCTTTAGATGAAGCTGCACCATCCCTGCATCAGTCTTGTGCACGAGGCCGGGCGCGATCGCCTTGAGTGCGAGCTCGCCGCCCAACGCCTCGGCGCTGCGCGCAGCCCCCTCCGGCGTTTCGACCACGCGCTGCTCGGCGAGCGGCAGGCCGTACGCGGCGAGCAGCGCGGCGACCTCACCTGGCGCGAGCCACGCGGCACCCCGGGAGCGAGCACCGGCGATGACTGACGCGCCGTCGGCGGCACGCACGTCCTCGAAGCGAGCCGGCGGCGCGACCGGACGTCGCAACCAATCGCCGTAGTTCGCAACTCGTCCAAGCGCGATCGCGGCGTCTTCGGGGAACGCGTACGACGGAAGATGCACGTCCGCCGCTCGCAACACGTCCGGTACGCCCCGCGATTGCATGAATACGGTAAGTACGGGCGTCGCGCCGGCAAGAGCGCGCGCACCTTCTGCGATCGCGCGAGCCGCGTCTTCCGGCGTCGTGACGAGTGGTGGAATGAAGATGACGATCATCGCGTCGACGCTCGAATCGCCTCCGATGATTCGCATTGCCTCGCGGTACTGCTCCCCCGTCGCCGAGGCGATTATGTCCACCGGATTCTCGACGCTCGCTGATTGTGGGAGTACGGCGCGAAGCGCACGCCGGGTTTCTTCGGAGAGTGGCGTAATCTCGAGTCCCTCCGCGACACACGCATCGGCGCAGAGGATGCCCGGCCCGCCGGTGTTCGTCAGAATCGCCACGCGGCGCCCCCGGGGGGGCGGCTGGTGCGCGAGCAGCGATGCTACGTCGAACATTTCCGCCAGTGTGTCAGTGCGGATCACCCCCGCTTGCCGGAAGAGCGCGTCGACAGTGACATCGGAAGCGGCGATCAGTGCGCCCGTATGGGAGCCCGTCGCGCGAACTCCGGCCGGCGAGCGTCCGCTCTTCACCGCGACGATGGGCTTCACCCGCGCGACTCGGCGCGCCACGCGCGAAAATCTGCGCGGATTGCCGAACGATTCGAGGTAAAGCAGGATCACTTTTGTCTGCTCGTCCTGCTCCCAGTAGCGCAACAGGTCGTTGCTCGAGACATCCGCCTTGTTTCCTACGGACACGAAACTCGAGACGCCAAGACCAAGCATTCCGGCGTAGTCGATGATCGCGAGACCGAGTCCGCCACTCTGCGACATGAAGGCAACGCTTCCAGCCGGCGGCGGCGATGGGGCGAAAGTAGCGTCGAGCCGCACTGCGGGATCGGTATTGACCATTCCCATGCAGTTCGGCCCGATGAGCCGCATCCCCGTCTCGCGGGCGATGCGCACGAGTTTCTCCTGCCGATCGCGCCCCGCAGCGCCGGTCTCCGCGAATCCGGCCGAGATCACGATCAGGGCTCGCACGTGCTTTCGTCCGCACGCCGCTGCCGCCTCCAGCACGAGGGCGGCCGGGACTACGATCACGGCGAGATCCACCGCGCCGGGAACCTGCTCCACGGTCGGGTAGGCGACCACGCTCTGCACTTCGGGCGCGTTCGGGTTCACCGGATACACGGTACCCTTGAACTCGTAGCGCAGCAGATTGTGGAAGACCTCCGCGCTGATCGTGCCGCGCCGCCGGGAGGCTCCGATCACGGCCACCGAGCGCGGTTTGAAGAATGGCGTCAGCGCGCGCACCGTGGCGGCCCAGTCGTCGTCGTCGGGCGCGGGGGTCGTCACCGATCTCTCGGGAGCTTCGCCGTCATCGCCGCATGCTCGCTACAGCTCGAGGCTCTCGCCGAACGCGGGCATCTCGACGCGCGTGTCGGTCAGGTGACCCGCGAAGCTACGCATCACCTCCTCCTCTCCGTGGACGAGCACCGTGCGCGGCGCCTGCGTGTGGGCGCGCCAAGCGAGCAGCTCCGCCTGGTCCGCGTGTGCAGAGAAGCCGTTGATCGTATAGATACGGGCGCGCACCGGAATCTCGGCGTCGAAGATACGCACGGTCTTTGCACCATCGATGATCGTGCGCGCGAGTGTGCCCTTCCCGGCGAATCCGACGAAGATGACGCTCGATGCCTCGCGCCACAGGTTGTGCTTGAGATGATGCTGCACCCGTCCGCCCGTGCACATCCCGGAGCCCGCCAGAATGATGGCGCCGCTCTTGATCTGGTTCAGCGCGATCGAGTCCGGCGTTTTTGCGGTGAACTGCAGACCGGGCGTATGAAACGGGTCGGTGCCGGCGGCGTACATGCGGGTCAGCTCTGGCCCATAGCACTCAGGATGTCGCCGAAAGATCTCGGTCGCTGCAATGCCCATCGGCGAGTCGAGAAAGATCGGCGTCGGGCCTTGCACCCGCCCCTGCTCCTTCCCCTCGCGCAGCCAGTAAAGCAACTCCTGCGCGCGCTCGAGTGCGAACGTCGGAATGATGACGTTGCCGCCGCGATGGAAGGTGTCGGCGATCGCAGAGTACATCTCCTCCAGCGACGCCGGCATGCTCTTATGGCGCCGGTCTCCGTACGTCGTCTCCATGACCACCACATCGGAGCGCGGCGGCGTGGCGGGGTCGCGTAGCAACGGGCGCCCTGCGCTCCCTATGTCGCCGGAAAACAGGATGCTGCATTTGCGGCTGCCTTCCTCGAGCTGCAGCTGAATGCACGCAGAGCCCAGGATGTGGCCGGCGTCGATGAACGTCGCGCGCACACCATTGAAGAGCTCGAGCTCCTGTCCATACTCGGCTGTGCGGGCAAAGCGCCTCGCCGTCTCCTCGACATCGTCGACAGTGTATAGCGGCTCTGCCGACGCGGCCGGTGCGTCTTCTCCTTCTCGCTCGTCGGCGTGACGCCGCGGCTCCCGCTCCAGCAGGTGCGCTGCATCCAGCATGACCAGTCGCGCAAGCTCCTGTGACGCGCCCGTGGTCAGGATCTCTCCGCGAAAGCCCCTCTTGACCAGAAGCGGCAGGCGCCCGCAGTGATCCAGGTGCGCGTGGGTGAGCAGGACGACGTCGATCTCTCGAGGATCGAAGCCGAACGGCTCACCATTCTCCTCACCCAGGGGACGCGCGCCCTGATACAGCCCGCAGTCGATCAGAGTGCGCCGGCCGGCACACTCGACCAGGTGACAGGAGCCCGTGACGCCGCGGTCGGCACCGTGAAAGGAGAGCTTCACGAGAACGTCGCCTGAATGGGATTCGTGATAGCGGGAGCTCCGAGTCGCAAAGGTGAGAGCGTGTCGGCGCGGCACGCGACGTTCGCCGATGGAATGATAGTGCTCTGGCCTGCCGAAGGCACTCGGCGAGCTCCAGCGCGCATCGGCGAACGGATGATGGTAAATCTTGGGATCATACGACGCGAGGAGCGTCAGCCCGTGGCCCGTGCGGCACACCAGGAGCCGAACTTCCTGCGCCTCAAGCGGCTCGGGATCGATACCTATCAGGAACTCGTCATCTTCATGGCGACCAACTCTCCCATCTGCCGCTCCGAGGGATGGGCAGCGCAGTCGCGCGTTCGAGTATTGCACAACGGCCGCTCGATCGAAGCGACGTTGAACGTCACGACCACCTCGCTGCTCGGGCCCGATGAAGCAAGCCTGTCGGAGGCCGCATGGAGCATGCTCGGTGCGACGGACGGCGAGCTCGTCCAGCTGACGCATTCACCACCGGTCGACTCGCTGAGCCAGGTGCGCGCCAAGGTGTATGGCGAGAAGCTCACGGCGGCGGGAATCGAATCGATCGTGCGGGACATCGTCGACGGACGCTATTCCGACATCGATCTCGCCGCATTCGTCACCGCGTTCGCCGGCTCGAAGATCGACGTCGAGGAAACCACGGCACTGACCACCGCGATGATCAACACCGGCGAGCGACTCTACTGGGGACGTGCGCCCATCGTGGACAAGCATTGCGTCGGAGGGCTGCCGGGCAACCGGACGAGCATGATCGTCGTTCCGATCGTGGCTGCATGCGGCTTGACGATACCCAAGACATCGTCGCGCGCGATCACATCGCCTGCCGGAACGGCGGACGCAATGGAAACGGTGGCGCCGGTGGACCTCGATCTCGCGCACATGCGCCATGTCGTCGAGCGCGAGGGTGCCTGCATCGTGTGGGGTGGCCGGGTGCGTCTCGCGCCTGCCGACGACATAATCATCAGCGTCGAGCGGCCACTCGACTTCGACAGTGCGACACAGCTCGTTGCGTCGGTCCTGTCGAAGAAGGCCGCCGCCGGCTCGACGCATGTCGTGATCGACATTCCGATCGGCCCCACGGCCAAGGTCAGATCCACGGCCGCGGCGGATGTGCTCGAGTCGATGCTTCTCGCGGTCGGCATAGCGATCGGACTGGCCGTTCGAATCGTGCGCACCGACGGTACCCAGCCCGTTGGGCGTGGCATCGGTCCGGCGCTCGAAGCACGTGACGTTCTCAGCGTGCTCCGTCGAACACCGGATGCGCCGACCGATTTGCGCTCCCGCGCGCTCATACTGGCTGGCGAGGTGCTGGAGGTCGGCGGCGCAGCGGCGGCGGGGGCTGGGGCCGCGCGTGCGCAGGAGGCGCTGGAGAACGGCACTGCGCTTCACAAATTCGAAGCGATATGCACCGCACAAGGGGGGATGCGGGAGCCGGCCATCGCTCGGCTCACGCATGTGGTGCGCGCGACGCGCCCAGGGCGTGTCACCGGTATTGACAACCGGCGGCTCGCGCGTCTCGCGAAGCTCGCCGGCGCACCGCGAGCCGCATCCGCGGGTCTCGAGATTCACGCCTCCGTCGGTACCAGAGTGCAGCGCGACCAGCCGCTCATGACCATCTACGCGGAGGCGCAGGGCGAGCTGGACTACGCCCGCGAGTACCTCGCCGCCAACCCGCAGGTGATCGATCTCGAGGAAGGCTGACCGCATGTCGCGCCCGCTCTTCTTCGCGCTTTCAGGGAACCAGCCGTTCGCCGAGCGGCTCGCGGACGCTGTGAACGGCGAGAGTGGCCAGCTCGCGCTGCACGAATTCCCCGACGGCGAATCGTATGTCCGCGTCGACAGCAACCCCGCCGAGCGCGACGTGGTGCTCATCGCAGCGCTGCAACATCCAAACGACAAGATCCTTCCACTCATTTTTCTGGCGGATGCGGTCCGTCAGTTGGGTGCGCGACGGGTTGGACTCGTGGCGCCGTACCTCGCTTACATGCGCCAGGACAAGCGGTTTCACGAGGGCGAAGCGATCACGTCGCGCTCCTTCGCCGCGTTGATGTCGCGCGCAGTGGACTGGCTACTCACCGTCGACCCGCATCTGCACCGTATCGCGAGCCTCCGTGAGCTCTACACGATTCCGGCAACGGCGATTCACGTCGCGACCGAGCTTGGCAGCTGGATCGCAGCGAACGTGCGCGATCCGCTGATCCTCGGGCCGGATGCGGAGAGCCGGCAATGGGTCGAGGGCATTGCGGCGGCGGCGGGCGCACCCTTCATAGTGTTGACCAAGACACGGCTCGGGGATACGGAGGTCGTCGAGTCGGTCCCCGATCTCGGCGACGACCGATCACGCACGCCGGTGCTCGTTGACGACATCATCTCAACCGGACGGACGATGATTGCCGCAATGCAGCATCTTCGTGCGCAGCGAGGACCCCCTCCAGTGTGCGTGGCCGTGCACGCCGTATTCGCCAACGGCGCCTACGCGGCCCTCACCGCCGCTGGCGCATCGCAGATCGTAACGACGAACTCGATCGTGCACCCGTCGAATCGCATCGACATCCTATCGCCGATTGCGGAGGCCGTGAGCAGCAAGGTCGGCAGGAGGTGAGGGGCTCTTTGGGGTCGATCTCCGATGGCGCGCCTTACGCTGCGGAGGCATATCTTACAATGTCACGTGGGTTTCCGTGGCGGTCGAAGGCCGATCATCGTTTCATTGCCGCACGCAGCCGGATTCCCGGGCGGTCGAACACCCGCTTCGCGAGTGCGCATCGATCAATCATTTCATTGGAGGGCCATATGCCAAAGTACGTCATCGAGCGCGGCATTCCCGGTGCCGGCAAGCTGTCGGGCGCCGAGCTTCAGGGAATTTCGAGTAAGTCGAACGAGGTGCTGCAGCAGATGAATCGTTCCGGCAAGGACGTGCAGTGGGTGCAAAGCTTCGTGACGCCGGACAAGATCTATTGCATTTACAACGCGCCCAACGAGGACGCCGTTCGCGAGCACGCGAAGCTCGGCGGATTTCCAGCAGACAGCGTCGCTCGCGTGACACAGGTCATCGATCCCACCACAGCGGAAACGAAATAGGCGTAGCGTGAACACGCGTCCGATTTCGGCGCTGACCGGGCGCCGCCCTCGCGCGAGCAGGAGGGGACACAAGTAATTTCCCGTCGGCCCCCGACGGACGGAGGATCGTGTTCACCTACGGCCGACGAGGATGCGCTCGCAGTCGCCGCGGCCCGGCAGCACGTGCGTCTCGCGCTCGAGCCCTTCGGCACGATCTTCGACCGGCTAACGCGCGACCCGGCTCACGTCGCTGCTACGCCCCCGCGCAATACGAGCACCCCGCTTCCTGCGCGCGATTCACCCCCCAGGTTCCCGACGGGATGACCGTGATCCCTGGAATGATACCCGCCGTCCAGTCCTTCAGCGCGATTTCCGGCGTCACTCCCGCCGCGCCCGCGAACTTCGCGCTCATGAAGTGCAGCGCCACATTGCACGCACCGAAGATCGTTCCCTTCGCCAGCAGCTTGTCCACCGCCATGTCAGGTATCTCCAGCGCTCCTGCCTTCGCGTTGAAGAACGGGTTTCGTTCCGCAGGCGCCTTCGTCGACGGATCGATGATGTTCATCGCCTTTCCGATCTTGTACTTCGCCCACACCTCGTCCTTGAGCGCGAGCGGAAAGCCCGCGTGGCGTACGACGATCACCGCCGTCGCCGGCGAGGGCGTCACCGACGCGTAGGGGAGCATGAACGTGTATGCCCAGGCGAGCGGGAATCCCTCGTTTATCGCGAAGGCGTCGATCACCATCTTGTGCTTCGTCTTCAGCGCTCCCGGCCACTCGCCGGGCTCGGCCGACGTCGAGTCCGATGCGGTCGCGACGGTCTTCTCTGCTGCACATGCGGTGGCCGGCAGGAACGCCGTCAGTCCGAGTGCCGCGGTCCCCGCGGCGATGCGGCCGAGGAAGGTGCGGCGTGGTGAGGAGGGGTGGAGATCTTCGCTCATGGTGATTCCTTTGCGCTCAGTGCGCGCCGTTGTGCGCGCGTGTGCGCGCCGTGTCCACCCTGGCGGGGGGGCCGGGATTCGTTGGATATGGCACATCGGCGGGGCGCTCGCCAGTCGGCCAATCGTGCTCCTTGCCGACGAGATCGGGACGAGGGCGGGCGTCGATGTAGCTCGCGACATCGAGCGCCTGTTGCGGGGCAAGCGTGTTCGGCATGTCGAAGGGCATGTTGTGCAGAACGAACAGCGCGGTCGTGCGATAGCGCGCCATTCCTGCGCCGATGTTGTACGACCTCGGCCCCCAGAGCGGCGGCACGATCCCCGCGCCCTGTCCCGATGCACCGTGGCAGCGCACGCAACTCTCCGCGAAGATCCGCGCGCCGTGCGCTGTGTCCGGCACGAGTGTCTCGAGCGCCGCGGCGCCGTCGGGCTTCACCGAGTCGCCGACAACGACGCCGCGCGAGAGCCACGCGAGGTACGTCACGATGTCGCGCATGTCGTCGCCGTCGGCCGCAATCGCGTGACCGTTGAGGCTCCGGACGAAGCAGTTGTTGACGCGATCCTCGATGAGATCGACGCGCGCGCGGCGGAGACGGTACTGCGGATATCTCGTATACGCGCCGACGAGCGAGAGCCCTGCAGCGCGGCGGCCCTCGTCGAGGTGGCAGCTGAAGCAGCGCAGCGAGCTCCCGACGTGCGCGGGAAGACTGTCGCGCGTGGCGGCGAGGATTGCGCGTCCGCGACGAACGGCGACGCCCATCGCGCCCGATGGTGGCGTAGTGTCTACCGCTGCGATTGTCTTTGGCGGAGGAGTGGTCGCTCCGCGGCCAGCGGCGGCGGGAGCATCTCCCCTCCCGCACGCCATGGCCAACGCGATCATCAAAGTCCACACTCGCGCAACGTGCACGCTCGTGGAATCGCGCTGTTTGTTCATCGGTACCTCGGCGCTCCCCGGAAGAGCAGCGTTGAACACGATGTAATGCTTTTCACGTCATACGTCCAGTGTTTTTTTTCGACGATTTCTAATGCGCACCATTTTTATGAACGAGCTTCCGCGAAAGAAAATCGTACGAGGCCGCGTATGCCGCGAGCCAATCGCGATGCAAAAGAAAGTCGTGCACCTCATCCGGAAAGATCAACTGCTCGACTTCTACGCCTTGTTTTCGCAGATCTTCCGCGAGCTGCACCGTCTGACTGAACGCCACGTTGCGATCATCATCGCCTTGAATGAGCAGCACCGGAGACTTCCAGGTCTCCTCGTACGCCATCGGCGATGAGAGGTATGCGGTGCGTCTCGCTTCCTGATCTTTCAGGATGCGCCACCCCGGAACGAACGTCTCCCACTCCAGATTCCAGTCGTGCACGCCGTGCATGTCGACACCTGCAGCGAACAGGTCGGAGGAGCGAGCGAGCGCGAGCGCGGTGAGATATCCGCCATACGATCCGCCCCACGCGCCGATGCCCGAGGAGTCGACATCGGCGCGTGCGCGAAGGAACAGCCCGGCGCCCTGCACGTCGTTGTACTCGCTCCCGCCCGTCGCACCATAGTTCAGCGCCTCGCGGAAGTTGAGCCCGTAGCCGATGCCACTCCGGTAGTTCACAGCCAACACCACGAACCCCCGGCTCGCCAGAAACTGATTCATCGCGTAGGCATTGCTGTAGTAGTACATGTAGTGCCAGCCGAGGAGCATCTGGCGACGCGAGCCACCGTGGAAGAAGACGACGGCGGGATGCTTTTCCCCCTTCGCGCCGCCTGGCGGAAGGAAGAGCTGGCCGTGGAGCAGCATGCCATCGGCGCTCGGGAAGATCACCTGCTGCGGTGTGACGAGCGCGCTCGACGGGAAGCTCGCGGGGATGAGCTCGGGCGCGAGATCGCGCGGTGCCGCGCTGCCGACGAGAAGTGCCGGACGCGCAGGGAGCTTCGCGTCGGAGCGCAGGATCGCAATCGCCTTCCCGTCGCTCGTCTGCACGGGCGACCATTCGATGCCGGTGCCGGTCGTGACCGGCGCGGGCTTGCCGCCCGCGATGCTCACGCGCCAGATGTGGCGCCGATCGATGTCGCCCTGGTTCGACGCGTAGAAGATCGTCGTGCGGTCGGCGGTCATGGAAACATGCTCGACCTCGAAGTTGCCCGGCGTGAGGAGCGTCGCGTCGCCGCCGGATGCGCTCACCGTGTAGAGATGCGTCCACCCGTCGCGCTCCCACGGGAATGCGATGCGGTCGCCCTGCCCCCACATGAGCTGCGCAGCCGAGACGATGCCGGAGAATGCGCTCCCGACGCCTTCCTTCGCCTTCCAGATCTCGTGTCCGACACCGGTCGATGCGTCGGCGACGACGATCGACCATGGCTGCTCCGTGCGATCAGCGCCGAAGGAGGGGCGACGCGAGGCCGTGGGCGTGCGGATGAAGGCGACGCGCGCGCCATCGGGGGACCAGCTCGGCGAGGAGTCCCAGTCGACCGAAGGCTGCATGTAGCGGAGCGACTTGGTCGCGACGTCGTAGATGCCAATGAAGTTGTGATCGCCGCGGTCGCTCACGAAGGCGAGCTTATCGCCTTTTGGCGACCAGCGGAGCTCAGCGGCACGGCCGCGCGTGTGCATGAGCTGCGTGGCCGGCATCGTGTCGCGGAGCGATGCACTCCAAATCTGCCCACCCTTCGAATACGCGATGCGGTCGCCGGTGGAGGCGATGGCGATCGTGTGCCCGTCCCCGACTCGGCGCGGCGCGCCGCCCGAGAGCGAGGCGATCCAGATGGCCTGCGTTTCCCCCTCGACGTTCAGCGCCGGATTCGGGATCTCGCCGCGCCCGTTCGCCCTGCCGCCGCGCACGTACGCGATCGAGCCGCCATCGGGGGTGAAGACGAGATCTGAGATCTCCTGACCATCGTCCCCACTATATGATGTGACGCGCTTCGCCTTGTAGTCCGGCGGACGCGCGACCCAGACGTTGCGCGAGCCCACCTCGTCGAAGCTCCACGCGACCGCACCGCCAGCCGGCGATGCCACAAGGCCATCGGGGAAGGGAGCGCTGAGTAGCTCCTCGAGCGTGGGCTGCTTCCCCTGCGCGGCGCAGGGAAGGGCGACAGCCAGAAGTGCAACGACGAGCGATGTGCGCATGTTCATGTCATTCGAGGGCGCGCGACTGAGAAAGCCATAGCCCATACGCGCGAATGGTCACCATGAAAACCATAGTGACCAATCTGCACCGCTTTCGGCGACTTCTCAAATCATGTGTGCGCCGGCACGATGCTCGTCGTCATCGAGTCGCTCGACGTCGCCCCGACCCCGACTGTCTATCGAAGAAGCCGAAAGGCCGAGCGCTGGCTGCCGCCGTACTTATACGCCATGCTGATCCAGAGCATGGCCATCGCCTCGAGCCATCGCGCCTGCGAGAGCGGACCGGCGTCGATCATGTCGAAGCTGAGCTGATTCCCGAGCTCGGCGACGATGAGCTTGGCGCCCGCGTCGTCGCCGCAGAAGAACATCGACGCCTTTTCGCCATTGAACAGCGGGTCGGCGAAGTTCGTATGACCTGTAGTGTTGAACGCCTTCGTCACTCTCGCGCCCGGAATGAGCTTCGCGATCTCCTCGGCAGCCGAGGTCGTCGTGCCGATTGCGAGACCGGTCAGGTCGGGGAGGACGGGATTGGTGCAGTCGATGACCGTCTTGCCGGTGAGCGGTCCGGCGGCCCGGAGCGCGTCGGCCGTGGCGGCGTACGGGGTCGCCAGTACTATGACATCGCCGAAGGCCGCAACGTCGGCGACGGTTTGTGTGCGCGAATGGGGAAGGCCGCCCCCGGCTTCCTTCGCGGGATCACGAACGCCGAAACGGACGTCGTGTCCCTGCGCTTCCCACAGCCGTCCGAGCGTGCCGCCAGCGTTCCCCGCTCCGATGATTCCGAGCCGCATTCTGCCTGTCCTCGAGTTGGTAGAGTGGCACCCCGTGACCGACCGCTTTCATTTATAGTCACAAGGATGATCGATAATCGGAGCCGTTAGCTCAATATTCACACGGTTAAAGGCCGGGTTGCTCGACAGACCCCTGCTATCAAGGTAACGTTCTGTGCTCATGACACCTGTCCGCGCCCTCATTCGGAAACGCCCACGCTGGTTCTGGCTCGCGCTCGCAATGTTCGCGTTCGCGCAGCTCGACATGGTGGTCGTGGTGCCGTTCGCCGAAGCGAACGAGGGGAAGAGCGCGCCGTCGCACGTCGAGGCGTACGGAACGAAGGCGCACTACTCGCACGACGAGGCGAACTGCGCGCTGTGCGTCGCCCGGCAGCTCATCGGCCGCACCACGCACTCGGTTCGCGTCACGCTCCCGATGGAGCATCCGGTTGGTGTGATCGCGAGCGTCGAGCTTCCGGCGATCTCGCTCGATCGCTTCTCCGTTTCATCACCTCGCGCACCTCCCGCTCAGCGCGAGCTCTGATCGGCGGCCGCTCTCGCGGCTCGCTCCCGCTTCACCCGGCCCGCCGCGCCACACCATAGTGTGCGCGCGCACGTGCCCCGCGAGCTGATCCCGATCCAGAGCTGATTCGTACCCGACGCCTGCAATCACCGCGGCGCCGGATGCACGGTCGTCATCGTGCATCGCGCGCGACCGCCGTCGTACGAGCCTGGAGAGGGATGATCATTCGGAACTTCGCACACCACCACCCGCGGCAATCCGCGTCGCTCGCGCAGTGCATCTGTGCGCTGCTGCTCATCGGCGCGCCGCTGGCCGCGCAGATGCGCGCCGCGACACCGACAGCCGCGCAGCTGATCGACAGCACGACCGCGCCCCTTCGCCTCGACCGCAACGCGGCCATCACCGAAGCGCTCGCGCACAATCCGACGCTGGCCGTCGCGCGCGAGCAGATCGCGCAGGCGCGCGCCCGTGTCACCGAGGGATACGCGCTCCCCGAGCCATCGGTGTCCGCGAACTACCTGGGAGCGAATGGCGCCTTTCATCCGCACACCGGAAACGAGACGGATCTGGGCATCGGGATCACGATCCCGTTCCCCAACAAGATCATCCTTCGGGGACAGGCGGCGAAGAGCGATCTCGGCAACTTCGACGAGCTCTACGTGCAGCAGCGCCAACTCATCGCTTCGCAGACGGCGCAAGCCTACGACTCTCTGCTGGTCGCCCTCCGTCATCGCGAGGACCTGCTCATCTCGAAGTCGCTGGCCGAGGACTTCGTGAAGAAGACGGAGGCTCGCTACAGCGCGGGAACTGTGGCGAAGCTCGACATCGTGAAGGGGCAGGTAGATGTCGCGCAGGCGGAGAACGACCTGATCGCGAACGAGCGCGGCATCGCCAACGCTCGCGCAGGGCTCAATCGGCTGCTCGGCCGCGTGCTTGGCGCCTCGGTCGAGCCGACGGACACACTCGGCGTACCGACGGTGCCGGCGGATTTCGCCAGGCTCGAGAAGCTGGCACTCGAGCTGCGGCCGGAGCTGCGCGGGCTGCAGCGGCAGCGACAGAGCGCGAAGGCACAGGAGCGACTCGCGCAGCAATACTTTCTGCCGGACGTCACGCTCGGCCTCTCTCGCAACAACATCTACGGAGAGGATCCGACCTACACGACGTCGATCGGCATCGATCTGCCGATCTTCTTCTGGCAGCATCAGAAGGGCGAGGTCGCCGAGGCGAAGCATCGTGAGCTGGAGCTGACCGAGTCGTATCGCGATGTGATCGCGCAGGTGGGGCAGGACCTTCGCAACTCGTACGCCACCGCATCGACGGCGCTGCGGCAAGTGCAGTTCCTCACGGACCGGCTCGTGCCGAGCGCGGAGGAGCAATATCGAATTGCCTCATCGAGCTACGGGCTCGGGGGCTCTTCTGCGCTCGAGGTGATCGACGCGCAGCGGACGTTGCTCGATGCACGAAACCAGTACACGACGGCGCTGGGCGCACTGAACGACGCCGTCGCCGATCTCGAGCGCGCCACGGGCGCCCCGCTCGATTCCACGCCTGATGAGAAATCGCATGAATAAGGACTTCACTCGCGCGCGCGCGGTCGCGCGCCTCTCGATCCCGGTCGCGTTCCTCATTCTTGGCGCGTGCAGCGGGAAAGACGAAGCGCGCGCCGCATCGGACACGACGTCCGCGAAGCAACAGAGCGCGACGCCTGGGATTTCGAATACGACGCTGACACCGGATCAGCTCGAGCATCTCAAGATCGCACCGGTGTCGACGGTGCAGTTCCGCCCGGAGATCCAGACGACGGGGACGGTCGCCTTCGACGGCGATATGTCGACGCAGGTGCTATCGCCGATCTCCGGGCCGGTGATGCGAATTCTCGTGCAGCCCGGCGCGTGGGTGAAGCGCGGCGATGTGCTCGCGACGGTGTCGTCGCCGGACTTCGCGAGCGCGGTCTCCGACTTCCGAAAGGCGCAGGCAACCGCGGTGCAAACACGACGCGTCGCTGGACTCGACTCGGCGCTCTTCAAGAACGACGGTATCGCGAGGCGCGACATGGAGCAGGCGCAGACCGATGCGCTGAGCGCCGAGGCGGATCGAGACGCGGCGCTGCAGGCGCTGCAGGCGCTCGGTGTCGACTCGTCGACGCTCGCGGGGCTGCGCGAGAACAGGGCGGCGACGACGGTGCAGGGAGTGATCCGCGCGCCGATCGAGGGGACGGTGGTGGAGAAGCTGATCAACCCCGGGCAGCTGCTGCAGGCGGGGACGACGCCGACGTTCACCGTCGCGGATCTCTCGACGGTGTGGGTGATGGCGAGCGTCTTCGAGCGCGATCTCGCGTCGGTGGTGCACGGCGACAAGGTCGATGTCGTGACGGAGGTATCGGCGCGGCCGCTCACGGGCACCGTGGACTATGTGGCGGCGCTGGTGGATCCGGCGACGAAGGCGACGCAGGTGCGCGTGGTGGTGCCGAACACGGGACATCTGCTCAAGCGCGATATGTACGTGACGGTGACGATCCATTCATCGAAGGAGAAGAGCGGAATTCTGTTGCCGGTGAGTGCGGTGCTGCGCGATGAGGACAACCTCCCGTTCGTCTTCGTGCAGCTGCCCGCGGGAGGGTTCGAGCGACGGCACGTCACGCTCGGCTCGCGCGTGAACGACAAGTACGAGATCAGTGCTGGGCTCAAGGATGGCGATCGTGTGATTCAGGTGGGCGGGCTCTTCCTCCAGTTTGCGCAGAGTCAATGAGCAATCCCTCCAACGAGCCAACGCACGAGCACGACCACGTTCACACGTTCAAGCGGTCGTTCGTCAACCGCATCGTGCAGGCATCGCTCGACCAGCAGCTGATCGTCATCTTCCTCGCCGCCCTGCTGATCGGCGTCGGCATCTGGTCGCTCAAGCGGCTGCCGGTGGATGCATACCCGGATCTGTCGCCACCGCAGGTGGAGATCTCGACGCAGTGGCCGGGACATGCGGCCGAGGAGGTCGAACGCCTGATCACCGCACCGACGGAGCTGGTGATGAACGGGTTGCCGGGGCTGAAGGTGATGCGCTCGATCTCGCTCTACGGGTTGTCCGACGTCAAGCTGACGTTCAGCGACAAGACGGACCACTACTTCGCGCGACAGCAGGCGTTCGAGCGCCTTCCCGATCTCTCGCTTCCGGACGGCGTGACGCCGGGGGTCGCGCCGCTCTTCTCGCCGTCCGGGCTCGTCTACCGCTATGTGGTCGAGAGCAAGGACCGCTCGGCGATGGAGCTCAAGGTCATCCAGGACTGGATTCTCGAGCGGCAGTACAAGTCGGTGCCGGGCGTGGCCGACATGTCATCGCTCGGCGGCGAGACGATGCAGTACCAGGTCGTGATCGATCCTGTCCGCCTTGCGGGGGCGGGGCTCTCGGTGCCGCTGGTGGCGGCGGCGCTCGCGGCGAACAATGGCAATGCGGGCGGCGGCTTCTATTCCGAGGGCGGACAGTTCTACTACGTGCGCGGGCTCGGCCGTTTGGAGACGCTGGAGGACATCGCCAACGTCGTAGTTGCGGTGCACAACGGAACGCCGATCCTGATCAAGGCCATCGGATCGGTGGTGATCGGCGCGGCGCCCAGGCTCGGCCAGTTCGGCATCGACACGGTAAATGATGCGGTGGAGGGAGTGATTCTCCTGCGCGTCGGCGAGCAGGCGCAGACGGTGCTCAAGCGCGTCGAGGCGAAGACGCGGGAGCTCAACGACTCGATTCTGCCGAAGGATGTGAAGGTGCGTGCGTTCTACGACCGCAGCGATCTCG
>JALYSW010000093.1 GCA_030854615.1 Gemmatimonadota bacterium | reverse complement strand
GACGGATGCAGCCCCGTCGTCGGCTCGTCGAGCACGTAGAGCGTGTTGCCGCGCTGCTGCCGCTGCAGCTCCGTCGCGAGCTTGATGCGCTGCGCCTCGCCGCCCGAGAGCTCGGTCGCCGGCTGGCCGAGGCGCAGATAACCGAGCCCCACCTCGCGCACCACGCCGAGCGAGCGCTCGAGCGCTGTCTCCCCCTCGAAAAACACGAATGCGTCATCGACGGTCATGCCGAGCACCTCGGCGATGTTCTTCTCGCGATAGTGAATCTCGAGCGTCTTCGCATTGTAACGCGCGCCGTGGCAGGTAGGGCAGGGCGCGTACACACTCGGCAGGAAGAGCAGCTCGACCATCACGAACCCTTCGCCGTCGCACGTCTCGCAGCGCCCCTTGGCAACGTTGAAGGAGAAGCGTCCCGCATCGTAGTGGCGCGCCTTCGCGGCCTTCGTCGCAGCGAACAGTTTGCGCACGTGGTCGAAGAGTCCCGTGTAGGTCGCGAGATTCGAGCGAGGGGTGCGGCCGATCGGCTTCTGGTCCACGCGCACGAGCCGCTTGATGTGCTCCATCCCATGCTCGATGCGCCCATCGAGCGTCTCCGGCGCCGTACGCTCGAGCTCCTCGCCCTCCTCGGCCTCGAGCGGAACCTCCTGTCCTAGCGCATCGGCGACGAGCTCGACGAGCGCCTGGCTCACGAGGCTCGATTTCCCGGAGCCGGAGACACCGGTGACGGTGGTGAACACGCCGAGCGGGAGGCGGACATCGAGCTTGTCGAGGTTGTTGCGGGTGATCCCCGACAGCACGAGCCACTCCCTCGGCTCGCGTACCGTACGCTCGGGGAGAACGTAGTTCCCGAAGAGATGCCGCCGCGTCTGCGATGCCTCGACGTGCTCGAGCCCCGCCGGCGGACCGCTGTACAGCACGTAGCCGCCCTTCTCGCCCGCAGCGGGGCCGACGTCGACGATCCAGTCCGCACGGCGGATGACATCGAGATCGTGCTCGACGACGAAGAGCGAATTCCCGGATGTCTTGAGCCGGTCGAGCGCGACGAGGAGCGACTCCGTGTCCGCGGGATGCAGGCCCGCGGATGGCTCGTCGAGCACGTACACGACGCCGAAGAGATTCGATCGAACCTGCGTGGCAAGTCGCAACCGCTGCAGCTCGCCGGGCGAGAGCGTCGGTGTGCTACGCCCGAGCGCGACGTAGCCAAGTCCGAGATCGAGGAGCACGGAAAGACGCGCGCAGAGATCCTGCGCGATGCGGAGCGTCACGAGCGCCTTCTCCGGATGTTGCGCCTCGATTTTCGCGCGCCCCGCCGCGGTGCCGTCGGCGTAGGGTTGCATGATGACCGCGAGCTTCTTGAGCGGGAGCGCGGAGATGTCCGCGATATCGTAGCCCGCGAACTTCACCGAGAGCGACTCGAGGCGTAGTCGCTTGCCGTGACAGAGCGGACATTCGGTGCTCTCCATGTACTGCGAGACGCGCCGCTTCATCATCGCACTCTCGGAGGTCGCGAAGGTCTGCAGCACGTAGCGTCGCGCGCTGGTGAAGGTGCCCATGTAGCTCGGCTCTTCCTTCCGCTTGAGCGCGCGCCGCACTTCCGCCGGCGTGTAGCCTGCGTACACGGGCACCGTCGGCTGCTCGTCGGTGAAGAGAATCCAGTCGCGCTCCTTCTTGGGAAGCTCGCGCCACGGCTTGTCGACCTCGTAGCCCATCGTGACGAGGATGTCGCGGAGATTCTGCCCCTGCCACGCCGTGGGCCACGCGGCGACGGCGCGCTCGCGAATCGTGAGCGAATCGTCGGGGACCATCGATCGCGCGGTGACCTCGTAGACGCGGCCGAGCCCGTGGCAGCGCGGACACGCGCCGGCCGGCGTGTTCGGCGAGAACGCCTCGGCCTCGAGATGCTCCTGCTTCGCCGGATACTGTCCCGCGCGCGAGTAGAGCATGCGCAGGAGATTCGAGAGCGTCGTGACGCTGCCTACGGAGGAGCGCGTCGTCGGCGAGCCGCGCTGCTGCTGCAGCGCGACTGCAGGAGGGAGCCCATCGACCTCATCGACTTCCGGCACCGCCATCTGATGAAAGAGCCGCCGAGCGTACGGCGAGACGGACTCGAGATAGCGCCGCTGCGCCTCGGCGTAGAGCGTGCCGAAGGCGAGCGACGATTTTCCGGAGCCCGACACGCCGGTGAAGACGACGAGCGCGTCACGTGGAATGTCGACGTCGATGTTCTTCAGATTGTGCTCGCGCGCGCCGCGCACGTGCACGAAGCCCGTCGAGTCCTTCACCGGCGATGTACGGTTGTACGGATTTGCCTTGGACATCCCGGTCTCACCCACCCTGATTGATGATCATCACGAGCTGATCGCCCGGGCTGACGCTGATCTCCTCGGAGACGGGTGCGCGACTCCCCGCGAGCGGATTCGCGAGGAATCGCAGATACGGGGTTCCCGTGATCAGGTAACCCGGGATAGTGAGTGTGGTTGTCTTGTTGCCGGGAGCGATTCCGATCCGACTGCGCTGGCCGTTGTTGAGCACGTAGATCGTCATGTCGTTGAAGTCGTTGTTCTGGATGTCGATCGTCGTCTTCGGCTCGTCGTTTCTGCCGCCGGGCACGCCGCCGCTCCGGCATCCAAGACTAGAGCCGAGCGCGAGAAGAAGGCCCAGGGCAATTCGAAGTGACGAGCGGGTGATGTAGTGCATCGGGATTCTCCGGGAACGTGCAGCGATGGTGGGTCCGCGCATCCGAATGCAATGCAAGAGTGGGGCGACCAGCAACCCGGAGGTAGCTTTCGTGTGAATTCCGACGTTCTCTCCCACGTACGAGCACTCGTGTGACTGCTCAGCACAACCAAACCGGAGCCACATTTCTCGCCCTCGATGCGGACATGGAGGCCGACGCCGGACGGCTCTTCGTCGATCTGGTGGCCGGGTATTTCGCGGCGACGCGCGGCGGCTCGGGACATGTCTCGACGCCGCGCACGGTGGAGGAGCTCTGGGCGCGCTTCGGGGAGCCGCTGCCGGCGAAGGGGCGCTCGCTGAGCGAGATCGTCGCTCGCCTCCAGGTCGACGTCATCGCCGATGCGAACCAGCTGATGCGTCCGATGTCTCTCGGGCATCAAGTGGCAGCACCGCTCCCGGCCGCGGTGTGGACCGAGGCGCTGATTGGCGCGCTCAACCAGTCGACGGCGATCTGGGAGATGTCGCCCACCGCGACGGTGATCGAGACGCAGCTGGTGCGGCAGCTCGCGGCGCTCATCGGGTGGGGCCCGGGCTCCGGCGGCACCTTCACCTCGGGTGGGACGGAGGCGACGTTCACCGCGCTCCTCGCCGCGCGCGCCCGCGCGATGCCCAACGCGTGGCAGGACGGCGTGGGTGCGAATCCGCCGGTGGTCGTGTGCGGAGAGCATGCGCACTACGCGGTCACGCGCGCCGTCGCCGAGCTCGGGCTCGGGATGCGCAGCGTCGTGCCGATCCCGTCGCGCGACTGGCGGATGGATATCTTGGTACTGAGAGAAACCCTCGATGCGCTCGCGGCGAGCGGCACGCGCGTGATGGCCGTCGTCGCCTCCGCAGGCACGACCGCTACCGGGTCGTTCGACGATCTCACGGTGATCGGCCCGCTCTGCGCGGAGCGGGACATCTGGCTGCACGTCGACGGCGCGCACGGCGCCTCGGCGTTGCTCTCGCCGGCTCACCGCGATCGACTCCGCGGGATCCATCATGCGCGCTCCGTTGCGTGGGATGCGCACAAGATGATGCTCGTGCCGCTCGCAGCCGGGATGCTGCTCGTCCGCGAGGAGAGCGACCTCACGCAGGCGTTCGCGCAGCATGCGCCGTATCTCTTTCATGGCGCCACGGGCGAGCGCGCATGGGATCAGGGGACGCGGAGCTTTCAGTGCTCGCGCCGCGCGGATGCGCTCAAGGTGTGGGTCGCGATCCAGCGGTACGGGCTCGACGGCATCGCCGCGCTCTACGACCGGCTCTGCGAAACGACGCTAGCGCTGTACCGCCTGATCGAGGCGCGCGCGGACTTCGAGTCGCTGCACGTGCCGGAGACGAACATTCTCTGCTTCCGCTGGCTGGGCGACGGAACGCTCGACGACCGCGCGCTCGACGCGATCAACTTCGATCTTCGCGCGCGCTACAACCGCGATGGACACGGCTGGATCACCACCACCGTGCTCGGCGGGCGGCGCGTGCTTCGCGTCACGGTGATGAATCCGCGCACCACCGAGGCGCACGTCTCGTCGCTCCTCGACGAGCTCGCGCGCATCGCGGCGGAGCAGAAGTAAAGATGGCGCTGCTGGGAATGCAGGATGTCGGCATCGCCTTTGGCGGACCCGCCGTGCTCGATCACGCTCGCTTCGCCATCGAGCGCGGAGAGCGCGTCTGTCTCCTCGGGCGCAACGGAGCGGGAAAGAGCACGATCATGAAGCTGCTCGATGGAACGATGGCGCCAGATACCGGCGAGATCGTGCGCCAGACGGGAGTCACCGTCGCACGGCTCGAGCAGGAGGTGCCCGGCGACATCGACGGTACCACCTTCGACGTCGTCGCGGCCGGACTCGGCGATGTCGGACTGTTGCTCGCGCGCTATCACCAGGCCAGCCATCGCGTGAGCGTGAACGCCACGCCGGCCGCGCTCCGCGACCTCGACCGTCTGCATCATGCGCTCGATTCGAAAAACGCGTGGGAGGTCAGCTCGCGCGTAGACACCGTATTGCTCCACCTCGGTCTCGATGCCGACGCTCCGTTCGCAGGCGCGTCGGGCGGCACGAAGCGCCAGATTCTCCTCGCGCACGCCCTCGTGCGCGAACCCGACGTGCTGCTCCTCGACGAGCCGACGAACCATCTCGACGTGGACGCGATCGAGTGGCTCGAGAAGTTCCTCATCGAGCACGGCACCACGCTCGTCCTCGTCACGCACGACCGCGCCTTCCTCCGCCGCGTCGCGACACGGATCGTCGAGCTGGACCGCGGCAAGCTCGTGGACTGGGGTGCGAGCTACGATCTCTATCTCGAGCGAAAGGAAGCGTCGCTGGCGGCCGAAGCGCGGGAGTGGGAGGAGTTCGACAAGAAGCTGGCGAAGGAGGAGGTCTGGATTCGCACCGGGATTCAGGCGCGCCGCACCCGGAACGAGGGACGCGTGCGCTCGCTCGAGGCGCTGCGCGTGGAGCGCGGAGAGCGTCGCGAGCGCACGGGGACCGTGCGACTGCAGGCGCAGGAGTCCGAGCGCTCGGGGCGCCTCGTTGCGGAGGCGAAGCACGTGCGCTTCGCGCGCGGCGACAAGCCGATCATCGTCGACTTCTCGACGACGATCACGCGTGGCGATCGCGTCGGCCTCATCGGACCGAACGGCTCCGGGAAGACGACGCTGCTTCGGCTGCTTCTCGGCGAGCTCGCGCCCGAGAGCGGTACGATTCGCCTCGGCACCAACCTCGAGATCGCGTATTTTGATCAACTGCGCGAGGCGCTCGATCCGGAGCGCACGGTGTTCGAGAGCATCGCGGGAGGCGCGGAGTTCGTCGAGATCGGCGCCAACCGGAAGCACGTGCTCGGCTACCTGCGGGATTTTCTCTTTCCGCCGGACCGCGCACGCACGCCCGTGCGCGCACTTTCTGGGGGCGAGCGGAATCGCCTGTTGCTCGCGCGGCTATTTACGCGAACGTTCAACGTGCTGGTGCTCGATGAGCCCACGAACGATCTCGACATCGAGACGCTCGACCTGCTCGAGGAGCTGTTGCTCGAATATGCGGGGACGCTGCTCGTCGTCAGCCACGATCGCGAATTTCTCGACCATGTGGTGACGAGCACGCTCGTGCTCGAAGGGAAGGGGCGTGTAGGCGAATACGTCGGCGGCTACTCGGACTGGGTGCGCCAGCGAGTCGCGTCGGCGGCGGCGGCGAAGCGTGCGTCACCCGCGTCGGCGACTGCCTCGAGGCTGGTTGGCGCGTCGAGCGCGCGTGGAGAGAAGAAGAAGCGGCGCATGACCTTCAAGGAGACAGCGGAGCTCGCGTCGCTACCGGAAGCGATCGATGCACTCGAGCGCGAGCGCGAGACCGTGTATGCCTCGTTGGCGGATCCGGCACTCCTTCGGGACGGCGCCGCGATCGCAGTCGCAAATGCCCGGCTCGCCGCGATCGAGGCGGAGATCACGGATCGGACCGGGCGGTGGGAAGAGCTCGAAACGATCGCGGCCGAGGGTCGCTAGGGCAGAGCAGTACGGACCAGCGGCTGGGTCGGCGTCGCGGGGTGAGAATCGAGGATCGTGCGCGCGTTTCTCCATGAGCGCCACGGATCGAGCTTCCCAACCGCCCTGAACGATCAGCAGAACGCGGTCACGCGGATCGGCACGACGAGCGGCACGACTACGACCAGCACTGCCCAGCCGAACGCCGGCATGCCCTACGGCACGATCGCGATGCCGCTGATAGACGGGCAGGGGCCGGATTTTTCAGGGGCAGTACGTGATGTACATCCAAGTCGAACGCATTCCGTAGATCGAACGCGAACCGGCGCGCGTTGCTACATGGACGTGATGTCGACGCAGCTCGCCGTGATCCTGATGGCGATCCCGTCCTTCGTTTTCCCGGCACCGGTGAGGTCGGCCTTCTCTCCGCCCTTCGTCGTCATCGTGATTGGCACGCCGTAGACGACGTAGCGAGTCTCGCTCTTCTTGTCGTTACCGAAGACGACGTGCAGATCGCCTGTCTTCGCACCGGGCTTATCGGGAGTGTCGACCTTGATCATGCCCTCTACAAGTGATCGCGCGCCCTTCGCCTCGAGGTTCTTGAACGACGAGCTGTAGAACTGCTCCGTCTTGGCGTGAAGACACATCGTCGCCGCCGCATTCGAATTGTACGTGCCGGCGAACGGCCCGTTGCCGATGACGATCGTCAATGGATTCGGCGCGGCGTGCGGACGCGCGGCCGCGAGAGCGGTCGCGCCGGCAACGATGAGAGCGGTGCGGATGAGATGCTTCATGCGAAACGTTCCTCCGGGAGATGACGACTCGGGATGGTGCCACAAGCTAGCTCGGAAGGCACTTCATTTGCAGGCATTGGTTCGCACTGTTTCGAGGGGAAACATTCTTGCCCTGACGCAGCGGCTGGGGAAGTGATCACACGCAGCGGAGGAGGCATCGATGTGCAGGAACATCAAAACGCTCGCGAACTTCGAGCCTCCCGCAACGGAGGATGAGGTGCGTGCATCCGCGCTTCAGTTCGTCCGGAAGCTGAGCGGAACCGCTAAGCCCTCGCGCGCGAACGAGGTCGTGTTCGAACGGGCGGTCGACGAAGTAACCGCCGCCGCCCGTCGATTGATTCAATCGCTCGCGACCAACGCTGCTCCGCGCAATCGCGACGAAGAAACGCGAAAGGCGCGCGAGCGCCCGCAGAAGCGCTTCGCCTGAAGCGAGGCGCTTCCGCGTCGGCGCGTTACTGCGCCGTCGCCAACGCTTTCACCGCCTCCGACAGCTTCTGCACCTTCGGCGCATCGCTGGAGCCAGTCGCATCTCCATCGATCTGGGTACCAAGCTGCGTGAGCGCCGTCTGCCGCGCCGAGCCCGAGGCACCCTCGGCGGTCTTCAGCGATGAACGCACCGCCGCGATCTTGTCCGACGCGAGCCCGTGCGACCGCTCCAGCTGGTCGACGAAACTGCGCGCGAGCGCGAAGCTCGGCGGCCAGACGATCTTCGTCTGACCCTGCGCGTTGAAGTAGTCCCACTTCACCGACTTCGCCGCATCGATTTCGTTCTGCGAGATGAAGGCGCTCGGCGTCAGCTCCACGATGTCGAGCCCGCGCGCGATCTCGGAGCTCACCATCACGCCATTGTACCAATACACCGACCACGACCCGCCGCTCGCCATACGCGTCGAGTCTACCGGTCCGCGATCGAAGAACGCGATCTCGCGCGGGTGCGCGACATCAGTCCAGTCGAAGAGCGAGACGCCGCCCTGATACCAGGACTGGATCATCACGTCGCGTCCCGGGATCGGCACGAGCGAGCCGTTATGCGCGACGCAGTTCTCGTTCTTCGTCTGCGGCGCGGGCAGCTTGTAGTAGCTCTGGAAGTGCATCTTGTCGTCGACGATCGTGAAGAGCGCATCTGCGCCCCACTCGCGCTTGTCCGTGATACGGCACTTCGGCTGCCCACCGCCGCCCCATTCATCGCTGAACAGCACCTTCGTGCCGTCGTTGTTGAATGTCGCGGAGTGCCAGTACGAGAAGTTGGAATCGGAGACCGCGTCGAGGCGGACAGGATGCGCGGGATCGCGAATGTCGAGGAGCAGCCCATAGCCCTCGCACGCGCCGCCGGCGAGACCGATCGCCGGATAGACCGTGATGTCGTGGCACTGCGTTGGACCGGCGTTCTCGGTGCCCGGTGTCGGCGCGAAACGCTTGGCCATCAGCGCCGGAAGCGCCGCGCGGAGCGCCGCGCTGTCCGCCGCCGTCGCATCGCCGCTTCCGCCGCGCGCCGTCACCATGCTGTCGAGTACCGGCTTGATCATTCCCTTCGAAAGCACCCTCTCCTCGCCGAAGATCATCGCGGTGAACGCGCCTTTCGCCTTCGCCGCCGCGATCTCCTTCTTGCCCTGCTCGATGTCCAGTGCAGACTCGCCGTGGCCCGCGGGCTTGGTGAGATCGTTGAAGATGCGCGGCGAGCTGACGATCGCCGCCTGCTCGGGGTGCGCAAGCGGCACCTTGATGACTTCAATGCGGAAGAGCGCCGAGTTGGGATCCTGGTTTGGCGCGGCGCTCGAGCAACCGGGAAGCTCGTTGGGCGAGCGAACGCGCGACGAGCCCGAGATGTAGATGTAGACGTTGTCCGGATCCTTCGGATCGACCAGCGCCGTGTGCGTGTGCGAGCCCCGGCACGTTTGCACATTGCCGACGTTCTTTGGATTCGCAATGTCCGTGATGTCGAAGATGCGCAGGCCGCGGAGGCGCTCCTTGCTCACCGTATCCTTCACGCCCTCGCCGCCGCAGTCGACACGCCCCGTGAGCCCTTCGCCCGAGACGAAGAGCAGATTCTTGTAGACCGAGACATCGCTTTGCGATGCCGGGCAGTAGTACGCCGTCTTGAGCGACACGTGACTCGGATCGGAGATATCCCAGATCTGGTAGCCTGCGTAGCTCCCCTGGATCGCGTACGGTCCGGTGAAGGCGAGATCGGAGTTGGTGATGCCGGCGAACTTTGCGGACGGCTGCGTGCGCGAGAGGACGCGGAGATTCCACGTCGCTTCCTGCGCATCCATGAGCCCTGCGCGCAGGCCGATGCGCGGATCGGGGCTCGGCGCGCCGATGGATTGGTTCGGTGATGGCGCGACGCCGCTCCCGCCCATCGAGGACGTCGAGTGACTGCATGCGGCCGTCAGCAGCACCGCAATCGCGAGTGGTAGCGCGGGGCGGCGGACGGCGATCGGACGTAGAACTGATGCCATTGCGAAATCCTCCAGAGGGGCGGGGTAGAGCGGACGGGTGCGCGGGTGGGTGACGATCACTGCGCGCTCTTCTCGAGCGCGAAGGAGTTGAGCATCCGCTCCATGCGCGCGATCTCCGTCGTTTGATCGACGTTCACGTCGGAAGCGAATTTGAAGATGAGTTCATCCTGTCCGGCGCCATAGGTGCCGAACAGGTCCTTGACCATCGAGACGGCGCCGCGGTGATGCTGAATCATGTCGGTGAGAAAGAGCCGGTCGAAGTCCGGTCCCTTCGCGAGATCCAGCTGGTGCATCTGCGCGGCGGTGAGCATGCCGGGCATCAGCATCTCCTCTTCCTTTCCCTTCACCATCATCTTCATCGGGCCTGCCGCGGGCACGGTCTGGTGCCGGTCGCCGAGCCACGTTTGCATCGTCAAGATCTCATCCTGTTGCGCGTTGATGATGCGCTCCGCCAGCGTGCGCACCGATGGGCTCGCGCCGTGTGTGGGCGCCCACGTCGCCATCGCGATCGCCTGCGAGTGATGGCCGATCATCCCCTGCATGAAGCGCACATCGGCAGCCGTGTACGGATTGCGTATGCTGTCCGCTACGGCGCGCGCGACGGCGGCGGCCTCGCCCTGCGCCTGCGCGGGAGCGGGTGATGCGGCGCCGCGATTCGCGGCGCTCTGGCTGGCGCAGGCCGCCATCGCGAAGGCGACCGTCAGCGTGGCGAGCGATCGTGTGAGTCGTGTCATCGTGAATGAGCGGGCTTGGGGCGCGTGAGCGGAAGAGCTGCCGCACTCAGCTAACGTGCGGGCCGCTTGCGCCGTTGTCACTCAAGATGCGGCACGTGCTGAGAGTGCGAAAGCCGGATGCGCATGCTTGCGGGCCCGCAGCGCCTCCACTCCGTGTCGCCATCCATGCAGGGAGGGAAGAGAAGATCGCGCCGCTGCCGTCGCGTCTTCGACGTGCGCACGATCGCTCAGATGGCCACAGAGGACAGATGGTTTCGAGCCGCTCCCGGTTGAGCGGCCCGTCAAAAG
Organism: Gemmatimonadota bacterium; assembly: GCA_030854615.1. Lineage (GTDB taxonomy): Bacteria > Gemmatimonadota > Gemmatimonadetes > Gemmatimonadales > Gemmatimonadaceae > FEN-1250. The sequence goes on along the minus strand of JALYSW010000093.1, from coordinate 11,671 downwards.
GAGGAGCGCCGGAAGACCGATGAGCACCCTGAGTCTTAAGCGTAACCCAATGCTGCGCGACGACTTCGCTCGGTATGACCTCGTTTTGACAGATGTAAAACTTTCCGTACCCGTCGGTCGTCTTTCCCTCGGTTGCACGGTTCTGCCCGTTTCGCGGATCCGTGCAGGCGTCAACGGCGAGATGCCTTGAGCGCCCTCGCGACCGTCTTCACACAACACAGGGGATTTATGAACCGTCGCAACATCGTCGTTGCATCCGCGATCCTGCTTCTCGCCGGCGTCTCCACCGCATCTGCGCAGTCCGTTATGCCGCACACGCAGTGGGGTGTACTGGCCGGTGCGAACTTCGCCAATCTCACCGGCAGCGACGCCAACGGCGCCAAGACGCGCACGGCGTTCGTGGGTGGTCTTTCCGCGGACTTTAAGCTCGGCAGTGATTTCGGCGTCGAGATCGATGGTCTGTATTCCCAGCAGGGTGCCAAGCTGAGTATGGAAGGCGGCGACGTCGTCCTCCATTTGGACTATGTGCAGGTTCCCGTGCTTCTCCGCTACGACTTTCCAACACACGCGCCCGTTGCTCCGTTCATTACTCTCGGGCCGTCCGTGGGCTTTCGCGTGAAGTGCGAGCTTACGCAAGGCAGCAATAATGCTTCGTGCACTCAGTTCGCTGGCGAGAATGCCAAGTCCGTGGACGTGAGCGGAGTCGTTGGCGCTGGCCTCGGCTTCAAGGTCGGCAAGGAAGAGCTCAGCGTCCAGGCACGCTATGGCATGGGCTTCACCAAGGTGTTCAGTAACTCCGATTCCAAGAACAAGGTGTTCTCTGTGATGGCGGGCTTCGCGTTCTAGTCCGTCGCCGAACGATGCATGACGGGTGGGCGCTTCGGCGCCCACCCGTTTTGCATCTGCCGCCCGACTCGCGGGAGCACCGCGAGCCGCGTTAGCTTCGTCCGATGCCTTCCCGCCTTCGATCCTGCTCCACATCGCTCGCGCTGGCGATGCTCGCTCTCACGACCGCCTGCGCGCGCGTCGAACTCCCGCGCTCAATACCGATCTCGCTCGACGCCGGGCTCTCCGCGCAACTCGAGCCCGCCGCGCGCACCCTCGACTCCGCGATCGCCGCCGGCGCCGCACCTGGCGCGGTACTCGCTGTCTCCCTCGGCGGCCGGCACTTCGAGCACGCGATCGGGCAGATTGCCGTCGACGACCCGCGTCCCCCCGATGGCCGCACGATCTACGACATGGCCTCGCTCACCAAGGTCATCGCAATCACGACGCTCGCGATGATGGCCGTGGAAGACGGGAAGCTCGCCCTCGACTCGCCCGTGGTGCGCTATCTTCAAGAATTCACGCGCGGAGCCGGCGAAAAGTCGCGCGTACGCGTGCGCGAGCTCCTGCTCCACGACGCGGGACTGCCCCCCGATCCGGTGCCCCCGCTCTGGCAGCACCGTGGAAGCAGACGCGACGCCCTCACTCGAGCACTCGGCGCTAACCTCGACACCGTGCCCGGCGCGCGCTTCGTCTACTCCGATCTCAGCTACATCACCCTCGCGACGATTCTCGAGAGACAGTACGGCAAACACGTCGACGCGCTCTTCGCCGAGCGTGTGGGGGCGCCGCTCGGATTCACGCGCATGCGCTATCTGCCGCCGCGCGAGTGGCGCGGCGAGATCGCGTCGACGGAGATCGAGAATATCCCGGGGCGCCCGACCGTGGCGCTGCGCGGCGACGTGCACGACGAGAACGCGTGGCGGCTTGGCGGGGTCTCCGGGCATGCTGGGTTGTTCAGCGATGCCGACGATCTGCTTCGCTTCGGCGAGTGGGTACTCGCGGGGTCGCTCGGGCGCAGCGTACCCGGCGCGCTTCAGCCGCCTCGGGAGCTCGCGACGTGGACCGTCCGCCAGAATGAGCCCGAGGGGTCATCGCGCGCGCTCGGCTGGGACACGCCGTCGGAGAATTCCTCGGCGGGGAGCTACATGTCCGCGCGCAGCTTCGGGCACACCGGATACACCGGCACGTCGATCTGGGTGGACCCGACTCGCGACCTCGTGATCGTGCTGCTCACCAACCGCGTGAACCCGACGCGCGACACGCCGAAGTTCGGCATGCTGCGCGCCGTGGTCGCGGACGCGGTGGTGCGCGCTCTCTTCCCCGACGCGCTACCGAGATAGTAGCGCGCCGGCGCGCGCGTCTACGTGTGCGCGCTCCTCGTGGACGCGATCGTCTTCGGGGGACGAAGCTCCTTTGCCTGCGGTACGATCGCGGGCTTGCCGAGCTCCTGAAGCTTGGCGTTGACCTTGGGAATCTCCGTCGCGAGCACGCGCTTGTACGAAAGCAGATTCTTCTGCAGGATCGGCGCGAACTCCCTGAAGACGCCGACCTCCTGATCGGTAGGTCGAGCGCTTGTCGACGCTACGGAGCCGGTCAACCCGGCAATCCGTTCCACCGCCGCCGCGGGAAAATTGAGGTTGTCCTCATCCGCGCGCAGACGCACCTGGTAGAGACGCGCCTCCGCTGCCGCGAGTGAATCGCGAAGAACGCCCGCGACTGTGGCAACTGCGGCGCTGTCACTCCCGCTCATCGAGGCGAGCCGGTCGTCGAGCTGCGCGCGCACGTTGCGGATCGTGATCACCGCCATCGTTCCCGCGGTCACCGTGTCGCGAATCTGCTGGAGAAACGCAAATTGGGCAGCGAGGTCCGCGGGCGTCGCTTTCACGCGTGGATCTTCCTTCAGGATGAAGCTCGCGGAGTCCACCCACTCTCCCACGTGCACGCGCGCCCAGTAGCGTCCCGCAGGCGCAACGGGTCCATCGGAGATGATGTCCATCATTCCTGCGAAGCCCGCGACGTCGGGATAGCGGAGATTCCACGCGAAGCGGTTGAGTCCCGGCTTGTCGGGTGCACGCACCGCGGGAGGGACGCGCTGCGGCCACGGCTTCTCCTCGTCGCCGAGCCCCTCTTCCTCGCGGCCGTATTCGACCTTGGACGTGTCCGGCTGCTTCCCGGCATGCATGAGCGAGTCGTTGAGCACGCGCCTCGTGCTGTCGACGGTTACGTGATGAACGCTGTCAGCGTGCACACTGTCGACCCGTGCGATCGAGTCCTGGACGCTCGAGAACGACTTGATGAGCTTGTGGCGCGCATCGAGGATATCGATCGTCACGAGCTGATGCGGCTCCGCGATCGAGTAGTAGATAAGTGCGCCGTCGGGCGGATTCATGCCAACCGGACGCGCCGGATCCGGCGGGTGCGGATTTCCCCACAGCACACGCCACGTGTCCTTCGGCTTGTAGAGCTTCGTCTGCACTCCGGAGCTCGCGTCACTCATCTGCCGAAGCGGCGAGATGTCGTCGAGAATCCAGAAGCCGCGGCCATGCGTCGCCGCGATGAGATCGTTGTCCTTGATCGCGAGGTCGTGCACCGGCACGATCGGGAGATTCCGTCGCAGCGACTTCCACGTGCCGCCGTCGTCGAAGCTCACCCACACGCCGCGCTCCGTTCCGGCGTACAGCAATCCCTTCTTCACTGGGTCCTCGCGCACGACCCGAAGGAACTCGGTTGCGGGGATGCCGCCATCGATGCGCTTCCAGCTCTTGCCGAAGTCCGTCGTTTTCCAGATGTACGGCGTCATGTCCTCGAGCTGATACCGGTTCACGGCGATGTACGCTGTGCCGCGCGCGAAGTGACTGGGCTCGATGCTCGATACGCGTGTGAAGTCGCCAAAATTCTTCGGCGTGATGTCGCTCCACGTCAGGCCGCCGTTGTGCGAGAGATGCAGCTGCCCGTCGTCGGAGCCGGTCCACAACTCGCCTTTCACCAGTGGAGATTCCGCGAGCGCGAAGATCGTTCCGTAATATTCTGCCGTCGTCTGATCCGAGGTGATCGGACCGCCGGAGATGCCGAGTGTCGCGGGGTCGTGTCTGGTGAGATCGGGAGAAACCGGCGTCCAGCTCTGTCCCTCGGTGAGCGTGCGAAAGAGTTTGTTGCCGCCCGTGTAGAGCACGTGTGGGTCGTGCGGCGATACGAGGATCGGCGCCGTCCACTGGAAGCGGTACTTCGCCTCGATCGCGGGATGCCCGTCGGGGCTGTCGGGCCAGACGTTGATGATGCGCATGAAGCCCGTGCGATGGTCGAGACGGCCGATGAAGCCGCTGTTGTCGCCACCATACGTGATGTCGGGATCGTCCTGGCGCGCCTGGATGTAGCCGGACTCTCCACTCACATCGTACCACTCACTGCGCGGGATGCCGCCGGGGAAGCGGCTCGGCCCGCAGACGCCGGAGTTGTCCTGTTGCGCGCCGCACACGCGATACGGAAAGTGATTCGTGGTGGCGACGTGATAGAACTGCGCCGTGGAATAGTCCTGATCCGTCCACGTCGTACCGCGCGTATAGGTGACGCTCGCGCCGCCGTCGCTCGACTGGATCATGCGCGCGCCGTCGTTCGATGCGATCCAGAGATCGTGGTCGTCGCCGTGCGGTTCGTTGAGCTTCGCGAAGTGCAGACCGCCATCCGTGCTCTTCATCAGCGACACGTTCGGCGCGTAGATGAGATTCGTGTCGACGGGATCCGCCATGATGCGCATGTAGTACCATGCGCGCTCACGAATTCGATTATCCCCATTGATGAAGCGCCAACTGTCACCCCCGTCGTCCGACTTGTAGAGCCCACCCGAATCCGCTTCGATCAGCGCCCACACGAGCGACGGCTTGGACGGCGAGACCTCGACGCCCATGCGACCGAGCACGCCGGGAGGCAGTCCCTTGTTGTGGGTGATCTCCTTCCAGTGCTCGCCGCCGTCGGTGCTCTTGTAGATGCTCGAGCCCGCACCGCCGGACGACAGCGACCACGGCGTGCGGTACGCCTGCCAGAAGGTCGCGTACAGTACATCGGGATTCGTGGGGTCGAGCGCGAGGTCGGCAGCACCCGTCGAGTCGTTGCGAAAGAGCACCTTGCGCCAGCTCTTTCCGCCATCGGTCGTCTTGAAGATCCCGCGGTCCGGGTTCGGGCCGTAGACGTGGCCGAAGGCTGCGATCCACACGATGTCGGGGTTCGTCGGATGCACCCGTACGCGCGAGATCTGCTCCGTCGTCGAGAGTCCCGCATAGCTCCACGTCTTGCCGGCGTTCGTCGTCTTGAACATCCCGTCGCCGTGCGCGACGTTGCCGCGAATCGCATGCTCTCCCGTGCCGACGTAGACGATGTCCGGATTGGATGCGCTCACGGCGATGGAGCCGATGGTGCCGCCGAAATAGCCGTCGCTCGCCGGCGACCAACTGTTGCCGCCGTCCGTGGTCTTGAAGACGCCGCCGCCTGTCGTCCCCATCCAGTACTCAAAAGGGCGCTTGGCCGACCCCGCGACGGCGATGCTCCTGCCGCCGCGAAAGATGCCGATGTCACGCCACTTCAGCCCATGCCAGGCGACGGTGTCTTCGGTGATCGAGCCGGGGTAGGAGATCTTCTGCGCTTGGAGGCCGCCGGCCGTGAACAGGGAGAGCAGCGCGGCGCGCGCGAGGAGGCGCTGCACGACGCGCGGGGGATGAAGCGACAACGGAACCTCGACGACTGGGGAAGCTGTATGGTGGACCTATCGAAATAGCGCTCCGCTCCCGGCGCGGCAAGAGCGGATGCGAGCGTGCCCGCGCCGCGAACGATGTCGCGGCGCGGGCACGTAGCCGACTGAGCCTCGCCAGGCGCTAGGCGGAGGGGCGGGTCTCGCTCTCCGGCTTGCGCGCCGGAACTGCAACACTGTCGACGCTCACCATCGACGGATCCTTACTCAGCGCGCGCACGCGATTGAGGTTCTCCACCACGCCGCGATACTGGCGCTCGACCATCGCTCGCGTATCGAGCGGCAGATCCTTCTGCAGCGCATCCTCGTAGGCGTGCGCCGCGTGCTCCTCTCCGCGCTCGCACTCCATCACGATCGCCTCCTGATTCTTCCCGGTGACGGCGGCCTTGAGATCGATCCACGCGCGATGCACCGCGCCCGCGATCGTGCCGCGCTTCTCCGGATCGCCTCCGAGCCGGCGAACTTCGGCCTTCAGCTCCGACTCGCCTCGCTGAATGTTCGGAAGGCGAGAGGCGAACAGCGCCTTCGCCGTCGGATTCTCGACCGCTTCACTCGCACTTCTGAATCCCTGCAGTCCATTTTCACAGGTTTCGATCAACTCATTGAGGATCGACACGACCTCGGCGTTCTTCAGTGGCATGTAGCTACTCCTGAGCCTGTTGGGTCAGCGCGCACGGTGCGGCGATGATGTGCAGGTAACGGGTGCACGCTCCATGCCCTCGAATCGCGACCATGCGTGAACCGTATGGTGTGAAGCGAAGTGCCGCGGACGAGCTCAACGCTCGCCCGCGGCCTGTATTCGCTAGCTGATTCTTCTGCAGTGGATGCCGCCGAGCACGTCGATGCGTCCGAAGCCGTAGACGCGATCGGGAACGTGGCGGCTCAGCTTGTCCGCGCTGCGGATGATGCAGGCGTCGAGATCCGTTTTGTGCCCCGGCGTATCCGACTGGATGACTGCCGCCTCGCCCGCGACGAGCGGCGCTGCGAAGCTCGTCCCCGCGCCGATCGAGTAGGTGCGGCCGTCAGCGCACTGCGGATCCGAGTAGCTGCTGCACGCACCGATGATGAGATCCTCGATGACGCTGCCGTCGGTGTAGTCGCCGCCCGGTGCGAACACGTCGGTGCCCGGATACCCGTAGTTCGAGTACGTCGCGAGATTGTCGAAGGTCCCCGGCTGCTGCGCGTGCGGCGCGGTCGCGCCGACGCTGATCACGTGTTTGAGCTGAGCGGGGAGCTCGAAGAGGCTGCGCTGGTCCGTGGCGAGGTCGATGCCGACGCCGAGCGAATCGCCATTGCCCGCTGCGGCGACGAGTGTGACGCCCTTGCGGTGCGCGTAGTTGACCGCGCGCTGGAAGTCCTGCACGATCTGTCTGAAGTCGGGATCGCGGAGCGTGAAGTACGCGCCGAAGCTCATGTTGATGACGTCCACCTTCGCATCCGCAGCGTAGATCACGCCTGCGATGGCATCGGAGAGCAGCCCCGATCCCGTCGCGTCGAGCACCTTCACCTGGCACAGTGTCGCCTGGGGAGCGACCGACGCTATTCCCAGCCCGTTCGTCGTGATCTGGCTCGAGACGAAGGTGCCGTGTCCATTGTAGTCGAGGATGTCCGGCTCGGTGACGACCATCGACGTGCTGATGTTGACGTCGACCTTTCCGGCGAGATCGAGGTGCGTGGGGTCGATCCCCGTGTCGAGATCGCAGACCGTGGTGCCCTTGCCGTGTCCATCCTTGAGCAACCACACGTTCGATGCGCGGATCTGGCGCATGTTCCACTGGAACTCGGGGAAGAACTCGGCGCCGCTCTGATCGTCCGGCGCGCGGCCGCGTTTCGCGGCGATGGCTCCCGCCGCAGAGGACTTGACCGATCCCGTCCTCATCGCCTTCGGCGCGATCCACTGGACCATGCGATCCTTGAGGACGTCGGAGACGTCGGCGTGCGTCGCGAGCGATGCGGCCGCAGCGTCGGTGAGCCCGCTGGCGACCACAAGTCCTGCGCCCTCGTGCGAGCGCGCGACCGTTCCGCCGAGCGCGCGGATGCGCGCGATGACGGCTGCGGCGGGGCGGCCGTCCTTGAGCGCGATGAGCCGGCGCCCCGCGCCGACCTTCGAGAGCGCGGACGGCGATGCGGCGCGGGCGACGCTGGCGTCCGTGCGTGGTGCGAGTGGGGCCTGCTCGGAGCAGGCGACGATGGCGAGTATCGACGCGGCGGCAAGCGTGGCGAGTGCGCGCGTGCGATGGGCGGAGAACATTGAGCACCTCGGTTGAGGAATCGGACTGGTGTAATGCCCCAACGCTGCCGCCCTCGTCAAGTAGCGGCCCGTAAGCAACCTGTAAAATGCGGACGGCTTAGCTCGCCATCGCTCGCGCGACTCTCGCATGCCGTACATTGTGCACTGCGATTCGGCGCTCGTACCCCCGCGAGGCGTCTGACCCTCAACAAGAGACGGTGGACATGTTCAAGGATTTCAAGGCGTTCATCATGCGCGGCAACGTGATCGATCTTGCCGTTGGTGTGATCATCGGTATCGCGTTCGGTGCTGTGGTGAAGTCGCTCGTCGACGACGTGATCATGCCGCCGATCGGCCTCGCGACGGGCGGCATGGACTTTTCGAACAAGTTCGTGGTGCTGAAGGACGGTGCGACAGCAGCGGGTCCGTACGTGTCCGTTGCCGCGGCGAAGGCTGCAGGCGCGACGACGCTCAACTATGGCGTCTTCGTCAACAACGTCGTGTCCTTCCTCATCATCGGCTTCTGCGCGTTTCTCATCGTGCGCGCTGTGAGCAAGCTCGTGCACGCGCCCGTGCCGCCGCCGGCAACGAAGAAGTGTCCGTACTGCGCGATGGAGATTCCGATCCCGGCGACGCGCTGTCCGAACTGTACCTCCCAGCTCGCGGGCGCAGTGGCCGCCTAGCGGCGAGCGAATGGCGCGCGGGCGAGCTACCCAGCGCGCTCGATCCTTGGCTCGCGTGAGAGTACCGGCGTGCCTGGCAGCGGTGTGACCTGCCGCCATCCGCGCTCGCTCTTGCGCCACGTGGAGCCGTCGTCGCACACGACGACCGTCTCGTTGCCGAGCTTCACCGTGCCGATCGGCTTGCGCGGCTTCCTGTTGCGCGCAAAGCTGCGCGCCTCGAGGTCCTCGGCGATCGCATCCGAGAGCTCCGCCTCGATGTCGTAGTCGGAGTGGAGGTCGGCGCGCGAGGTCGCCGCCGCAGGGGCGGGGATGGGGGCGCGATCGGCCTGCGGCTCCACGTCGATGCGCGTCTCCGACTCGGTACGACGCACGTGCTGCTGCGACGGTGCCTGCGGCAAGTCGTCGGGGAGCTGCACCGCGCGCGTATCGGCGCGCGGTTGCCCCCACGAATCCGGAACGCGCGGATACGTCTGCACGTAACTCCACGCCCGATTGAGCAACTCCATCGCCGTGCGATGCTCCTCGTCGAGCGCGAGCGCGAACTCGGCGCGCGTGTGCTCGATCGTGCGCGCATTCTCTTCCGTGCGCTCGCGCTGCGCGGTGAGTTCCTTCACCATTGCATCGCGCTCAGCCGCGGCGAGCAGATATTGCTCGCGCATCGTCGCGATGTACGGCTGCGTCGCGGCGAGCTTGTCGGCCCATTCGCGACGGACCTCCTGCAGCTCGACCTCGGCGCGCTGGCGATCCCAATCGACCGTCGCGATCTGCGCGCGCAGCTCATCGCGCATCGATGCCGACGCTTCGCGCTCGCCGCGCAGCGCGTCCGACTGCTGGTTGAGCAGCGCGCGCGTGGAGTCGAGGTCGGTCTCGAGTCGTTCGATGGTGCGTTGCGCGTTCGCGCGCGCGGAGGTGAGCTCGTCCTGCATCGTGAGCATCGCGTCACGCGCGCTGCCAAGCTCGGACTCCACATGGTGGCGGCGCTCGGCGCTGTCCATGCGCTCGGACTCGAGCTGCGACGCGAAGCGCGCGTCGGCATCGCCGATATCCGCGCGCGCGGCATCGAGGGCGCGCTGCGCATCATCGAGCGTGGCGCGCGACTGCTCGAGCTCGACGCGCAGCGCCGCGAGATCCTTGCGCGCGGCGAGGAGCTCGATCGCCTGCTCGTCGTAGTGGCGCAGCCGTTCCTGGAGCTCGCTGAACTGATCGCGCAGCTTCTCGGACTGCGCGGCGCGCTTGCGCATCGAGAAGGAGAAGTCCTGCCGGGTCTGGCGTGCACGGCGCGCCCACGCGAACGAGGCAATCGCGGCGCCCGCGAGCGCCCCGACCCCCGCTGCGACCAGCATAATCCAGGAAACCACCAATGATCCGACTTCCACCTACGCTCCGCGTGCTGGTGAGTGCCACCGATAATGGGGACATCGCAAGCCCCGTGCAAATCTTCTTTTCATCGCATGTAACGCAATGGCTCATGTAACACAGCGTTACGCGTGTTGCGCGGGTGGCGCGACGTCTGTCCTTCAAGTGGCAGAACGCGTGTGCCCGTGAGTGAGCCGAGGAGCAGCATGAGAGGACGAATTCGTATCGCGATCGCGTGTGCAGGGCTGCTGGCGACATCGGCCGCGTCCGCGCGCGCGCAAACGACTTTTCGTGAGACGGGCTCGGTCACCGTTGGCGGGTACATCGTGTGGGTGCGCGGGACGAGCGCGAACGTGGTGGAGCTGTTCGTAGGGCGCGGCTTCCGCGACGCATTTGCGCAGCCGCACGAAATGGATGCGGCGAAGCTGCAACACTGGATCGATAGCGTGCGTGCGGTCGCGCCACTGCCACCGGACGACTCGAGCGCGCTCGATGCGCGCGCGAGTGGCGCGCCGATGGGCGAGGGCGTCACCATGACGCGCCGCGTGGGCGGCTCGTATTCGGGGCTGCGACTGATGGTCACGGGGGAGCAGCCGATCGTGATGGCGGAGCCGACCGCGCGCGATTTCCTCGCGGTGCTCGATTCGGCCGCGCATGCGACGCGCGATCTCTCGAAGCCGGTGACGATGGTCGCGCAGGCGCCCGCGCCGAGACCGGCGCCAGTGCCAGCGTCGACACCCACACCGGTAGCCGTGCGCGATTCGGCGGTCGTCGCTGTTGCGGTTGCGCCACCGCCACCACCGCCGCCACCGCCGCCGGCCGCGCCGCCGACCATCGGTGTGAAGCCTGCGACTCCCGATTCGGTGCCGAACGTGCCGCTCGTCGCGACGACGAGTGAGGCGCCGCCCGAGCTCGTGCTGCCGGCGCCAAGTGAGCCGGTGATCTTGCTCGCGAGCCGGGTGGATATCATGCCGCTTCCGCTGCCGGAGCCGAACGTGGCGCCGGCGCCGGCCGTCAAAGTTGCGCCTGTTGCCGATGCGGTGCCACGGCCCGTCGCTGCTGCCGCTCCCGTCGCTGCTGCCGCTCCCGCCGTTGCTGCCGCTCCCGCCGTTGCTGCCGCTCCCGCCGCGCCCGCGCCGCCCGCCGATAAGCTGATCCACACGCCGCTCGGACCGTTCACGATTCCCGGCGCGCTGCTCTCCGATCGCGACAAGGAGGCGCAGTACTGCTACACGCAGCTCGGGCTCAAGTACAACCCGGATCTCAAGGGCGAGATCACCGTGAAGCTTGCCGTGGGCAGCGATGGTGCCGTGTCGGAGGCGGTCGTGACGAAGCGCAGCTGGCAGGGGATCAGCGCCGGCGAGGTCGAGTCGTGCGGGCGCGCGGTCGCGCACGACTGGTCGTTCGCGTCGAGCGACCCCGGGGTGACGGATGGTGCGAAGGTGCTGACGTTCAGCTTCGCCCCATAGCCCGCACGTAGAACCCGCGCGAAACAGTTAGCCCGCCGCCCTCGTAAGGCATTCTGTACCTGCCTTAACCAGGAGCGCGCATGTTGAGTCTCATCGGAATCGGAATCTCGATCGCGGTTGCCGTGATCGCCTACGTGCAGACGCGCGACTTCGTGCGCCGCCGCCTTCGCTACGTCGACAAGGTGCAGAGTCCCATAGCCCCGTGGCTCGCGGGCGCCGCTGTCGCCCTGGTCGGCATTCCCGTGGCCGCATTTCTTCCCTTCGTCGGGCTCGGCACCGCGCTCATCCTCGGCACGAGCGTCGGCACCGCGGTCGCTCATGGGGTGCGCGACATCAAGCGCGGCGGGTCGGAGCTCTACCTCCC
>JALYSW010000076.1 GCA_030854615.1 Gemmatimonadota bacterium | reverse complement strand
CGCGTCCACTAGTTACAATGACGACGTCCCCGCTCGAGATCACCGCCACGCGCATGCTTCCCGTGCGCCGGTCGTGGATGACCGACGAGCTCGTGCGCATGTGCGTGGTCGCTTTCGGCACGCTCTCCGTCGCGCTCGGGCTGGCCTTCAACTATTACGCGCATCCCTTCCCGTGGCTCGGCGCGGGGCTGCTGGTCGTCATCGCGGCTGCGACGCGCGTCTTCGGCATCCCGCTTCCGGGTAAGGGCTTCGCGAGCTTCGCCGTCGGCCCCGGTGTGGCCGCACTCATTGCGCTCGACTGGGCCGCGGGTGCGCTCGTCGTCGCGCTCGGGATCATCGTCGGCGATGCGATCGTGCGGCGGCTGCCGATGCGCAACGCCATCAGCAACGCCGGCCACTTCCTCACCGCGGGGACGATCGCCGGCTACGCGTACTACGGACTGATGAGCGGCCAGCTCGGGCTCGCTGCCTTCACGCAGGGCAACGCGTGGCGGCTTGGCTTCATGATCGCGCTGTTCCTGATCACCGTGAACGGCACCTTCTACCTGCAGCTCAAGCTCTCGCCGGCAATTGCGTGGGTCGATGCTCGACTCACCGCGCGGTGGGAGAGCACCGTCGCCGTGCTCGCGACGCTCCTCGCACTCGGCGCGCTCCGACTTGCCTACAGTCAGACGTCGCCGCGCTCGATGATCGCCGGCGCGCTCGTACTCACGCTGTGCGCGGTGCTCACGCACTGGCTCGTGCGACAGGCGGCGGTGGGCGAGAGCCTGCAGCTCGTGCAGCGGCTCACGAGCGCGATCAGCGCGCGCCCCGAGCTGCATCACGCGCTTTACGACATCCAGCGTCTCACGCGTGCGCTCGTACCGTGGGAGCAGATGGGGATCGCCGCGTACGACGCCGATCGTGATGATTTCGTCGTGGTCGTCGACACGTCGCCCGATGTGCCCCTCGGCACGCGCATCTCGGCGAGCGAAGGGATGGTCGGGAGCGCGCTGCGCGCCGGCCACGCGATCACGGATCTCGCGCTCCCGCTCGCGCAGCGGCCGAAGGAAAGCGCGCGGCGATCGCAGATCGTGCTGCCGCTGATGTATGGTGAGCGGCTCGTCGGCGTCTGGACGGTGCGGCACTCGCGGGCAGAGATGTACCGCATTCATGACACCGCGCTGCTCGAGTACATCGCGCCGCAGCTTGCGCTGTCGCTCGCGCTCGACAAGCTGATCCAGCCCGTCGTTGCCGCGAGCGCGGACATGACGTCGCACGTCGAGTCGATCACCGCCACGACGCAGCAGCTGCACGCCTCAGCGCAGGAGAGCGCGGAGACGGCGCGCCGCCTCGCCGCGACGGTGCATAATCTCGCGGAGACGCTCTCGCGCGGCGCGGACGGTGCGCGCAACGCTCAGGTGATCGCCGACAGCACCGTAACCGAGGGGCGCGCCACGCAGCAGAGCGGTGGACAGATGCTCGCGGATGCGCGCGTGGTGCGCGGGGCGACGGAGCAGGCGCGCGCGCAGCTCACCGCCGCCGCGGCGACCGTGCAGCAGGGCGCCGATCAGGTCTCGCGCCTGCGTGAGATTTCCGAGGCGGTGCAGAAGTTCGGGCAGACGATCACCGAGCTCGCCGATCAGACGGGACTGCTCGCGCTCAACGCCGCCGTCGAGGCCGCGCGCGCCGGCCAGCACGGACGGGGCTTCGCCGTCGTCGCGCGCGAGATTCGCGAGCTCGCCGATCGGAGTGCTGCCGAGGCGGAGGGGATGGACAACGCGGTGCGCGACATTCGCGCGACGCTCGATCGCGCGGTGGCGCTGATGCAGCGTACGCGTGGCGAAGTACTCTCCGTCGCGGACGCGAGCGGCGACTGGGTGGATGAGCTCGACCGCATCGTGCTCGCGTCGGAGTCGGTCGCGGCGGCTGGACATCGCATCGTCGACGCGGCGCGCGAGAGCGCTGACCGCTCGGGCGTGATGTCGCGCGCACTTGCGGATGCGAAGGAAGAGGCGACGCGCGCGGCCAGCGAGACGGGCGTGGTCGCGGGCGCGAGCACGCAGCAGGAAGGGGCGATCGATTCGCTGAACGGCGCCGCGACGGAGCTCAGTGCCACGGCGCAGACGCTCGCGTCCGCGGTGGCGGCGGTGCGCGCGGGACGCTAGCCAGCCGGTTGCGCGCTACTTCTTCGCGATGGCCGGGGCGACGCGCGGCGTCGGGCGCATCGGATCGCGGAGCGATGCCAGAATCTGCGCCGCTTGCGCATCGAGAATCGTGCGATCGGGCATGATCGACGCCGCGAACGGCAGCGGTACGTCGAAGCCATCGCCTGCGCGGCGCGGAATGAGGTGGATATGAAAGTGGTAGACGTCCTGCCCCGCCGCCGCGCCGCTCGAGACGATCAGATTCATCGCGCTCGCGCCAGTGACTTTTCGAATCACCGGGTTCAACCGCATCGCAACCTCGAAGAGATGCATCCCGAGATCGCTGGGGAGATCCAGAAACGACTCGTAGTGCTGGCGAGGTACGACGAGCGTGTGCCCCTGATTCACCGGCTGGACGTCCATGAATGCGATCGCGCTCGAGTCCTCGTAGCAGACCGAGACCTCGGCCGCACCTTGCATGATGTCGCAGAAAATGCAGTGAGCGTTCGCGGAGCCTGATTCCTGCATTTGGCCGCCAGGGAGCGGCCGAGGCCGCTCGAGTAGAGAGTTGTTGCAGTCGTGTGCGTGACAAACGAACGATAAGGCGTCCGGCGCGGGCCCGGTAGGCGTTCATGTGGCATCCGTGGCGGGCGGGAAGGTATCTTACACCGTCGATTTCACAGGACCTGACCCGACATGGCCACGCCCGCAACCGCCACCCAGCCGGCCCCGACGACCCTGAGCGCCGCTCAGCTGATCGCCGCGTACCGGAACATGTATCTCTCACGGCGGATTGACGACAAGGAGATCCAGCTCAAGCGCCAGAACCGGATCTTCTTTCAGATCTCGGGCGCAGGGCACGAGGCGATCCTGACCGCCGCCGGAATGGTGATCCGCTCGGCCTCCGACTGGTCGCTGCCGTACTATCGCGACCGCGCGTTCTGTCTGCAGCAGGGCGTGACGCCGGCCGAGATGTTCTACGAAGCGGTGGGTGCGGCCGTGGATCCCGCGTCGGGCGGGCGGCAGATGCCGAGCCACTGGGGGCACGCCGCGTACAACATCGTGTCGTCGTCATCGCCCACGGGAACGCAGTTCCTGCAGGCCGTCGGCATTGCGGAAGCATCGATGCGTGCGAAGCTGCTCGGCATCACCGAGGGCTTCACCGAAGACGAGGTGGTCTACGTCTCCACGGGCGAGGGCGCGACGAGCGAGGGCGAGTTCTGGGAGTCGGTGAACAGCGCGTGTAATCTCGCGCTGCCGGTGGTCTACGTGGTCGAGGACAATGGCTACGCGATCTCGGTTCCGGTCGAGGTCAACACGCCGGGCGGAAACATCTCGAAGCTGCTCGGCTCGTTCCCGGGGCTGTACATCCAGGAAGTCGATGGCTGTGACTTCGTGGCCTCGCACGCGGCGATGACGCGCGCGGTCGACTACGCGCGAAAGCGGAAGGGACCGGCGCTCGTGCACGCGCACGTGATTCGTCCGTACTCGCACTCGCTGTCCGATGACGAGGTGATGTACCGTCCCGCGTCGGAGCGCGAGGCCGATGCGGCGCGCGATCCGCTCACGACCTTTCCGAAGTGGCTGATCGCCGAGGGGCATGCGACGGACGAGTCGCTGACGGCGCTGCGCGAGGAGGTCGACGCGCTCGTGCTGGCGGCGACCGACGACGCGCTCCAGCAGCCGCAGCCGACGGCGGACACGATCTATCATGCGGTCTACTCGCCGCACGTCGATCCTTGCGGTGAGAGCTTCGACACCGAAGATGATCCGCATTTCACCGGCGAGCCGACGACGATGGTCGACCTGCTCAATGCGTGCATGAAGGATGAGATGCGCCGCGACGAGAAGATTCTGATCTTCGGCGAGGACGTGGCCGACGTCACGCGCGAGCAGCACCTTGGCTCGCTCAAGGGGAAGGGCGGCGTCTTCAAGGTGACGTGGGGATTGCAGAAGGAGTTCGGGAGCGCGCGCGTGTACAACTCGCCGCTGGCGGAGGCGAACATCATCGGGCGGGCGATCGGGCTGGCGCTGCGCGGCTTCAAGCCCGTGGTCGAGATCCAGTTCTTCGACTACATCTGGCCCGCGTTCATGCAGCTGCGTGATGAGCTCGCAACGATGCGCTGGCGCTCGAACGACGCATTCAGTGCGCCGGTGGTCGTGCGCACGACGTACGGCGGCTACATCCGCGGGGCGATCTACCACTCGCAGACCGGTGCGTCGCTGTTCACGCACACTCCGGGGCTGCGCGTGGTTTGTCCGTCGAGCGCGCTCGATGCCAATGGGCTGCTGCGGACGGCGATCCGCGGGGATGATCCCGTGATCTTTCTCGAGCACAAGCATCTGTACCGGCAGACGTACAACAAGGCATGCTATCCCGGCCCGAACTTCATGATCCCGTTCGGCAAGGCGAAGGTCGTGCGCGAGGGCTCGGACATCACGGTGGTCACGTATGGGGCTACGGTGCAGCGCGCGCTGATCGCGGCGAATCACATGGCGGAGCAAGGGGTGGAGGTCGAGGTGATCGACTTGCGCACGCTGAGTCCGTGGGATCGTGAGACCGTATTCGCGAGCGTGCGGAAGACAAGCCGGGTGATCGTGGGCTACGAGGACTCGATGTCGTGGGGCTACGGCGCGGAGATCGCGGCAGCGATCGCGGACGAGTGCTTCGCATGGCTCGATGCGCCGGTGAAGCGCGTGGCGAGCACGGACACGTTCGTAGGGTACGCACCCGCGCTCGAAGATGCGATTCTGCCGCAGGTGGACGACTTCAAGCGGGCATACGCGGAGCTGATGAAATTCTAGCGGGCACCGACGCGTGCTGATGTGCGAAGCGCTAGGGCTCGAGCCCTGGCGCTTCGTCCATCCGGGAGATGCTCCGCCGGGGATGTGAAAGAGACCGTGCTTTTTCTTCTTCGTGGTGGTGTCGGTCTGGGTGCTCGCATCCTGCGCGCCGGACGCGCCGGCCGCGGGCTGCGTCGGCGGCTGGTACTTCGTGTAGCCGGCCGGGATCTCGAACATCGACGCCGGCACATCGCCGCGCACGAGATTGGTGGTGTGCATGATCGTCGTCCCGTTCACCACCTTCCCCTTCTTGTCGGTGTCCGCCGAGTGCATCACGACCAGGACGGGCACGCCGTGATGCATCTTTGCGCTCGCCGCCTTGAGTTGCGCCGTGTAGTCGGGATTGTTGAAGAAGTTGCCCGATGCGCTCCACCCCGATGACATGTAGGGATTGATCAGATCATCGAATTCCGGCGCGTAGTAGTAGTCCATGACGTTGTTGACGTCGTTCTCGTGGTGGATGAACGCCACCGACATCTTCATGTGATACGCC
>JALYSW010000072.1 GCA_030854615.1 Gemmatimonadota bacterium | reverse complement strand
CGCCGATCTGGACCCCGCGTCAGTCGAAGGCTCCGCAGGTTCGCGTGAAGCCGCGCGACACGTCCGGAAAGTCGGGGCAGCGCGGCAAATAGAAACCGGCGCCGACGGTGGCACTCACCGCGACGATTTATAATTTCGACATCGAGCTCGCGAACGTGGACCGCAACGTCTATGCGACGCTCGCGCTCCGCGTCGCGCAGCAGCCGTCGGAGACGGAGGAGTATCTCCTCACGCGCGTGATCGCGTACTGTCTCGAGTACGCGGAAGGGATCGCCTTCTCGCGTGGGGTCGCGGAGCCCGATGAGCCGCCGCTCGCGATCCGCGATCTCACGGGCGCACTCGAGCTATGGGTGGAGTTCGGCGCGCCGGATGCGGCACGGCTGCATAAGGCGAGCAAGGCGGCTCCGCGAGTCGCCGTCTACACGCACCGCGATCCACTGCATCTGCTCCGCCAGTACGCCGGCGAGCGCATTCATCGCATCGAGAAGATCGGCTTGTACGCCGTCGATCGAGGATTGCTGGCGGAGCTCGTTGAGCACCTCGATCGGCGCATGGCATTCCAGCTTTCGGTGATGGAGGGGCATCTCTATTTCACGATCGCCGGTGGCGCCATCGATGGCGCGGTCGTGAAGCATTCGCTCGTTCCCGCCGCATAGCTGGTGTTCCCTTTCGCTCTGGAGCCTCGCGTGATCGACATCTCGATAGAGGGTGAGAAGGCGGTGTTCGAGGTCGAAGGGATCGACAAGCTCTGGTCGCTCAGGAGCCGTCTCGAAATTCCGCTCGCGCACATCAAGGGCGTACGTGCGGATCCCACTGTTGCTCACGGCTGGTTTCACGGATGGAAGCTCCTCGGCACCAACATGCCAGGAATTCTCACGGCTGGCACCTTTCACCAGAATGGCAACAACGTGTTCTGGGACGTGCACGACCCGGATCGCACGATCGTGCTCGAGCTGGAGCACGAGTTCTATGGCCAGCTCATCATCGAAGTAGACGATCCGGCGCACGCCGTGGCGATGCTTCAGCACAGGATCGGACCGGTTCGCGACTAATCCGCGCCCTATCGGATCGGACGGTGCCAACGGTACCGAAGAAGGCTATCTTTCAAATGACTCATGACCACACGCTACAACCGGTGACCACCCCCCGCCGCCCACGTCGACCGCGACGCCGCACGAGCGCCGCCGCTCCGCGGCCGACATCGCTTCCCACAAGTCGAAATGCCTACCAGGCCACGCGCGAATGGCTGCTGTCGCGCCACGGTTCCGTGTGCGCGTACTGTGAGCGGAAATTTGACGCCGAGCTGATGACGCTCGACCATGTGACACCACGCCGCGGGCAGACCGCGTACGACCGGCGCGACAACCTCGTATTGTGCTGTCCCGCGTGCAACGCGCAGAAGGCCGATCAGCCGTTGCTCGCCTTCCTGCTGGCGCGCCGTGCGCGCGCCGCTAGCCTGCTACGATACGGAGAGCATCTGAGC
Source organism: Gemmatimonadota bacterium (assembly GCA_030854615.1). GTDB lineage: Bacteria > Gemmatimonadota > Gemmatimonadetes > Gemmatimonadales > Gemmatimonadaceae > FEN-1250. The sequence continues at coordinate 10,356 of JALYSW010000072.1, read as the reverse complement.
CCGATGCTGTTGCAACTCGCGCGGGAGATTGCCGGGCCGGAAGCGTCCGCGCGCGCATCGCGCCTCGCGGATCCCGAATACCCGTATGCCGACTGACGCTTCGGTCGCACGCGGGCGGCAGCTGTAGCGGCTGGTCGCCTGCACCACGGCGGTGAACTCCCGTTCGAATCGACGGTAGAGAACATGCTGCTGCAGGTAGCGCGTGACAGTTGCTATCACCGCTGGCAGATCGCGATGATCGTGCGCGGCGTTCCCGCTGCGATCACCGCTCCACCACGTCGCCAGCCCGTCGCTGTCGTCGCACCAGAGGTGCAACTCAGATCCTCACGACGAAGAGCATCAAAAGCAGGAATGCGGCAAAGACTCCGCTGTTGCGGCGGATCGCGACGAGCAGCAACGCCAACGGAACGACGAGCGCAATCATAACGGTATCCGGGAAAGGGCGAGCCTGCGAGGCACGCCGTTCTTTGTGATCCCCATGTCATGTATGGCGCAGCCGCATCGAAAAAGCGGACATGCCGCTCGTGACGCCTGCGTGCGCAAATGGCCCTAGCGCGCCGCCGCCTCCGGCGGTTAATGTAGCCCGTCCGCGGCGCGGGGCCGGGGCGGCAGCGCCGTGATGCAGCAGGTCGTGCGGTGCAACGACTCCCGGCCCATATGATCACTCTGATAGCGGTCGCCAGCATGGGTGTCGCCCGCTACATCCCCTGATGCTCCGACCATCTCGTGCGGCGTTCGCATTCATCTTCATCACCGTCGTGCTCGACATGCTCGCGCTCGGGATCATCGTCCCCGTGCTGCCGAAGCTCGTCATCGAGTTCGAGGGAGGCGACGTCGCGCACGCCGCGCGGATCGTCGGGCTGTTCGGTTTTGTCTGGGCCGCGTCGCAGTTCCTCGCGTCGCCGGCGGTCGGTGCGCTCTCCGACCGGTATGGACGGCGTCCCGTCGTGCTCCTTTCCAACTTTGGGCTCGGCGTTGACTATCTCGTGATGGCGCTGGCGCCGACCGTGGCCTGGCTGTTCGCGGGGCGCATCGTCTCGGGGATCACATCGTCGAGCTACTCGACGGCGAGCGCGTACATCGCCGACGTGACGCATCCCGACGAACGCGCCGCGAAGTTCGGGATGCTCGGCGCCGCGTTCGGCCTCGGATTCATCATCGGCCCGGCCGTCGGCGGCGTCCTGGGCGACATCGACCTGCGACTTCCATTCTGGGTCGCCGGCGGACTGAGTCTCGTGAACGCGGCGTATGGGTATTTCATTCTGCCGGAATCGCTTCCGCCGGAGAAGCGCGCGCGCGTGCCCTGGCACATGGCAAACCCGCTCGGCTCGTTGTCATTTCTGCGCGCGCATCCGGAGCTGCTCGCGCTGGGCGCGACGTATTTCCTGTATTACGTGGCGCACGAGGTCTATCCGACGCTATTCGTGCTCTATGGCGACTACCGGTATGGATGGTCGACGCGCCAGCTCGGCCTGACGCTCGCGCTCTTCGGGCTGGGGTCGACGATCGTGTCCGCATTCCTGATCGGGCCAATCGTCAAACGGATCGGTGAGCGCAGGGCGCTTCTCCTCGGACTCTCCTTCGGAATAGTGAGCGCGATCATTATCACGTTCGCGTACACGGGGATGCTCTTTCTCCTCAGCATCCCCATCGCAGCGCTCGGTGGGCTCACGTCGCCATCGTTCATGGCGATTGCGTCGCGAAAGGCGAGCGAGTCGAAACAGGGGAGGCTGCAGGGCGCGCTCGGAAGTCTGCAGGGGATCTCGATGATGATCGCGCCGATCATCCTCTCACAGATTTTCGCGGGAGCGATCGAGCGCGGCGGCCGGGACTACGCCGGCGCTCCATTCGCGTTCGTCGCCCTGGTGATTATTCTCGCGCTGATTCTCGCCGCGCGAGCCACGCGTACGACCACCGGCGTGCGTTCCTAGCTCACGTCCCGCCGTACCACTCGTAGCCCTGGTCGCTCCAGTACCCGCCATTCCGCTTCGGCAGGAACACGATCTTCGTCAGGTACTTCGTGTTCTTGTAGCCGAGCTTGACGGGTGAGTGTATGCGCGCGGGCGCGCCGTGCGCCATGCCGAGCAGATGGCCATCCATCGCGATGACGACGAGCGTCTGCGGATGCATCGCGCTATCGAGATCCCAGCTCTCGTGGTAGCGGTCGTCGAACGACTGGAAGTCGACGTAGGCGGCGTCAGCCTTCAGCCCCACGAGCCGCGCGATATCGCTGAGCCGCACTCCCTGCCACACGGCGATTGCGTTCCATCCCTCGACACAGAAGTGATCGACGCGCTGGCTGCGGAAGGGGAGCCTGCGAAGGTCCTCGAGCGAGAGCTTCACCGGGGTGTTCACCGCGCCGGTGACCTCCAGCGTCCACGGCCCACGTGTCGCCTCATCCCACACGGGCACCGTGTTCGAGATGAAGTACGATGGGAACGCAGTGCCGGCGAGCTTCGCGCCGCCCTTCGCGCGGTCCATCGACGAATGCCGGAAGAGCGAACGCTCCACTCCCTCGTTGCGCTTCTCGGCGAAATCGAGCACTCGTTGTGCTCGCGGTGAGCGGTCGACATTGCACGCGGCGAGAAAGGCGGCGGTGAGCGAGAAGCCGCCCGCACTCAGGAAGCGTCGGCGGTCCACGTCATTTCTCCTGCGTCGCGCGACGGCCCCAGCGCGGAAGAAGGTGATAGAATGGCCGCGCGTTCCGGGCCTCTGGCGAGAGATCCTCGCGATAGCCGCCCGTTATCATCGATTGAATCGAATACGGATCGACGGCAAAGACCATGAAGATGTGCGCGAACGAAAGGACGATCAGCGCCATCATCGTCATGAAGTGCCAGTAGCGCGCCCACACATAGCCGCCGAAGATCGATGTGATCCAGCCGAGCTGCACGGGTTTCCAGATGGCGAGTCCGGTAAGCACTATTACGATGGCGAGCAGCGGGAGCGCGCAATACGTCGCCTTCTGCATCGCGTTGTGCTTGCCCTGATGCGGATGCGTCTTCGAGACGAAGAGATAGAATCTGATCATCGCGAGCGCATCGCGCGCGTCGCCTTTGCGCGGAACGAGGTCGCGCCACTCGCCATGCAGATAGATGAAGGTGAGATACACGAGCCCGTTGACGACGAGCACCCACATCATCGCAAAGTGCCAGTGTCGTGCGCCGCCGAGCCATCCGCCGAACGTGAGGATGTCGGGGATGGCCTTGTGTTCGAACGGATAGCAGCAGAACTGCTCGCCCTTTCGGGCGAATGCAGGATAGGCGTTGAAGATGCGAAGACCGCTACCCACCATCAGGGTCAGCGCGACCGCATTGACCCAATGCGTGACGCGCACGACCCAGTGGTGGCGGCCGGTCACGACTTTTTCGTCGCCGTGTGTGCGCCGGATTTGCTGAACAGCGTGTCGTACTGCCCGTAACCCGCCTTATCGAGCTGGCTCGCCGGGATGAACTTCAGCGACGCCGAGTTCATACAGTAGCGGAGATAGGTGGGCGCCGGGCCGTCGTTGAAGACGTGGCCGAGGTGAGAGTCGGCGTGCGTGGAACGAATCTCGTCGCGCGACATGCCGAGCGTGCGATCAGACTGCTTCTCGATATTGGACGGCTCGAGAGGCTTCGTGAAGCTGGGCCAACCAGTGCCCGACTCGAACTTGTCGAGAGAGCTGAAGAGTGGCTCGCCCGAGACGATATCGACGTAGATCCCGGCCTCGTGATTGTCCCAGTACTCGTTGTGAAACGGTGTCTCGGTGCCGCTCTTCTGCGTGACGTAGTACTGCTCCGAAGTGAGCATCTTCTTGATCTCGCTGTCGCTTGGCTTCTTGTAGTCCATCTTCTTCACTGCTGTGGCTTGAGTGTATGTCGTGTCCATCTGCTCGGCCGACAGAACGATCGGCTGGCGCGGAGTGTCGTTTGCGGAGCTCACGGCGGGCCGGCTGCTGAGCGACATCGCCAGGAAACCGGCCGCGGAGACTGCGACTGCTATTCCCAATCCATTCATCTTCCCTGCCATGATAGGGATATCTACATGCTACTAATACCGCTCCGACACCGGGAGTTCCCGGCGAACCCTGGGCCTACTGAGCGTATCCAAGGGGGCGTCGCGAGGCCATACTATTCGGTTGGAGCGCTCATCTGTCCCCCAAGCTGCCCGCCCATGAGTCCTCGAACGATACGCCGCAACCGCCTGCTCGGATTCATCGCCGTTGTGCTCGTCGGCTGCGCCGGCGGCCGGTCAACCAGCCATCCAGGGAAAGACATGTCATCCGGACAGGGCGAGGCTGGATCGAAAGCCGCTGCCATCGACGCGATCCTCGCCCGCTACAGCCGGCCCGACGTGCCAGGCGCGAGCGTACTCGTCCTCCGCGGAGGGGTGCCCGTGTACGAGAAGGCATTCGGAAGCGCCGATCTCGAGGCGCACACCGCGGCAACCGTGCACACCGACTATCGCCTTGCATCGCTCACGAAGGCATTCACCGCGATGTCGATCATGCTGCTCGTGAAGGATGGGAAGCTCAACTACGACGATCGCGTCGTCGATGTGCTTCCCGGCTTTCCGGAGTACGCGCGCGACATTCGCATCCGCAATCTGCTGACGCATACATCGGGGATCGTCGACTACGAGGATTTCGTTCCCGACTCGCAAACGGCGCAGCTGAACGACCACGACGTGCTGCGCCTCATGCATCGCACGGACTCGCTGAACTTCGCGCCCGGCTCCGCGTACCACTACAGCAACTCGGCGTACGTGCTGCTCGGACTCATCGTGCAGCACGTGTCGGGTATGCCGTTCCCGAAATTCCTGCACGACCGCATCTTCGCGCCGCTCCATATGGACTCGACGGTTGCCTACGTGAAGGGATCGTCGACGGTGCCACAGCGGGCCTACGGCTACACCGTGGATTCAGCGGGGCACTTCACACGCACCGATCAGAGCTCGACGAGCGCAACGCTCGGCGATGGCGGCATCTACACATCGGTAACCGACATGGCGAAGTGGAGCGATGCGCTCGACCATGCGACGCTGGTCGACTCCGCGACGATGCACCGCGCGTGGTCGCCGACGACCCTCACGACGGGGAAGGAAAGCGGCTACGGATATGGATGGTTCGTGGCGACGGTGAACGGCGAGCTGCAGCTGCGCCACCACGGCGAGAGCACGGGATTCACGAACGCGATTCTCAAGTATCCGGCGCGCAAGCTGACGATCATCGTTCTGACGAATCGCACGGGAGGCGATCCGTGGGATACGGCGGACAGGATCGCTGCGCTCTTTCCGTGAGGTGTCGTCCCTACAGTGAAGAGTCGCGACAGCGCGGCCGGCGAGAGAGAGAGGCACCATGGCACCAGCACCCGTTGGCGGACGGTGCGCCAACGGCCACCCTATTGATGTGCCTGAAAGTCCGCGCGTAGCACACGCGCCGCCCTGACCATCGCTTCGAGCGATGGCGTGACCTCGGCCCAGCGTCGCGTCTTGAGCCCACAATCCGGATTCACCCACAGCTGCGCCGGGTTGATCACTGCGGCCGCCCGCCTGAGCAGGTCCGTCATTTCCTGCTCGTGCGGAACGCGAGGCGAATGGATGTCGTAGACGCCGGGTCCTATTCCGTTCGGATACGAGAACGCCGCGAAGCTGTCGAGCAGCTCCATCCGTGAGCGCGACGTTTCCATGGACACGACATCCGCATCCATGGCCGCAACGGCGTCGATGATATCGTTGAACTCCGAATAGCACATGTGCGTATGGATCTGCGTTTCATCGCGAACGGAGGAAGACGCCAGTCGAAACGCGCCGATCGCCCAGGCGAGGTAATCCTTCCACTCTGCGCGGCGGAGCGGCAGTCCTTCCCGAATCGCCGGCTCGTCGATCTGGATGATGCGAATGCCCGCCGCCTCCAGATCTTTCACCTCATCCAGGATCGCGAGCGCTATCTGCTCGCAGGTGACGGACCGCGGCTGATCATCGCGAACGAACGACCACTGCAGGATCGTCACCGGTCCCGTGAGCATGCCCTTGACGCGAGACGTGGTCAACGACTGTGCGTACGATGACCAGGCGACCGTCATCGGCTCGGGCCTCGAAACATCGCCGAAGATGATGGGCGGCTTCACGCACCTCGAGCCGTAGCTCTGAACCCAGCCATTTTCGGTGAACGCGAACCCGGAGAGCCGCTCTCCGAAGTACTCGACCATGTCGTTGCGCTCGAACTCACCGTGCACTAGTACATCTAGCCCGATCGCTTCCTGCACGCGTATGGTGCGCTCGGTCTCCTCGCGGAGAAAGCGATCGTACTCCTCCGCCGAGCTCGCACCGCTCTTGTACGATGCGCGGGCGGCACGCACTTCGGGCGTCTGCGGAAAGGATCCAATCGTGGTGGTCGGAAAGAGCGGAAGGTCGAGAGAGCGCTGTGCCTCGACGCGCGCGGCGTAGTTGCTCTTTCTCGTCCGCATCACAGTCGTGACCTTCGAGAGACGTGTGGCGACTGTCGCATCGTGCACGCGGGACGAGTCCCTGCGCGCCGCAACGGCGAGTCGGCTCTCCTCGAACAGCTTCGATGTTGCGTCCGGGCCGGACTGCGCATCACGCTTTGCGAGTGCATTGATCTCCGCGAGCTTCTCGGTGCCGAAGGCGAGCCACCCTCGAAGCTCCGCATCGAGCGTGTGCTCGTGCGTGAGATCCACCGGCACGTGGAGGAGCGAGCACGAGGGGCCGACCCACAGTCGATCCGTGCCACGGATCTCCGCAGCGCGTGCCACGAGCCGATGCGCGCGATCGAGATCCGCACGCCACACATTGCGCCCATCGACGACCCCGAGTGACAGCACGCGCTCACGCGGCCACACCTTGAGGATCGACTCGAGCTGTGCTGCGCCGCGCACGAGATCGACGTGCACGCCATCCACCGGCAGTGACGCGGCAAGCGCGAGATTGTTGCCAAGCGATCCGAAATAGGTAGCCAGGAGGATCTCGAGCTTCGGAGCGGTCTCCCGGAGAACGGAGTACGCCCGTGTGAATGCCTTGCCCGCATCGCCCAAATCCGTCACGAGCATCGGTTCGTCGAGCTGTACCCACCTGGCTCCCGCCTGTGAGAGCCGGGCAAGCATTTCTTCGTACACGGGAAGCACGTGGTCCAGCAGCGTCAGCGGTGATGCGCCCTGCATCTTGCCGAGCATCAGGAGCGAAACGGGGCCCAGCAGTACTGGGCGTGTGTCGATTCCTGATGCCTTGGCCTCGAGATATTCATCGATCGCTTTCGTCGAGCGGAGCGCGAACCGCGTCTCCTGCGAGAACTCCGGCACGATGTAGTGGTAGTTCGTGTCGAACCACTTTGTCATCTCCATTGCCGGCACGTCGATCGATCCCGTTTGCGATCCACGCGCCATCGCGAAATAGCAACCGAGCGGGTCGTTGCGCAGAGCGTCGTAGCGCTCCGGCACGGCGCCAACCATGACGATGGCGTCGAGCACCTGATCGTACAGCGAGAAGTCGTTGCTGGGGATGCTCGCGATGCCGTGCGCGCGCTGCAGCATCCAGTGGCGCATGCGCAGTTCTTTGGCAGTCTTCTGGAGGGAATCGGCGCCGGACTTTCCGCTCCAGAAGCTCTCGAGCGCGCGCTTGAGCTCACGGCGCGCGCCGATGCGCGAGAATCCCAGGTTCATTGCGGTGGTCATGGTCGATCCTCTTGGGGCGAACGAGCGCGCTTCGGTGAACCCGCAACCCACCAAGCCCCGCATGCCCACGCGCTTCGAGGTGCAGACGCATGCGGATGAACGCACGGACGCGCAAATCGAATTGCGACGAGATCGGTCCCGCTACCCCTCCCCCGAGGGCGTGCCGGGCTTCCAAACGGTTGGCAGGTCTTCTGGCTCGGGCATCAACCGGCGAAAGCGCCTTCCCACGGGCAGAAATGCCCCGCAGTGGTACAACAGCTTTCGACGTCAACCCTTACAGCGGCGGGGCCGCTCCGGATTTGAACCGGGTTCCCTCTTAGGCTCCGCATTGCGGCGGAGCCACCAATCGCATTGTGGTGAATGAATACTCGATTCGCATCGAGTTAAGCAAGCGCAGATCCGATCGAGCGATGCGGTCGTAGATGAGGGACGCGGCCGAAGTATGGCTTGCGTCCCTCTACCTATTTCGGAGTATGAACACCATGCGTTTGAACCTGATCGCTGCAGCCGTCGTTGCGCTTGCTGCGCTTCCCACCGTTTCGCACGCGCAGGACACGAAGATGGTCGGCGGCGCTGCGATGTATCCGACGAAGGACATCATCGACAATGCCGTCAACTCGAAGGATCACACCACGCTCGTCGCCGCCGTGAAGGCCGCGGGGCTCGTCGAGACGCTGAAGGGTCCCGGCCCGTTCACCGTGTTCGCGCCGACCAACGAAGCATTCGCCGCGCTCCCCGCCGGCACGGTCGACAATCTGCTCAAGCCCGAGAACAAGGCGACGCTGACGAGCATCCTCACCTACCACGTCGTCGCCGGCAACATGGACGCGATGACGCTCGCCGCGGCGATCAAGGCTGGCAACGGCAAGGCCGAGCTCAAAACCTTGCAGGGTGGCAAGCTCTGGGTCATGATGAAGGGCAAGGACGTCATGGTGAAGGATGAGAAGGGCAACGTCGCGAAGGTCACGATCGCGGACGTGAAGCAGTCGAACGGCGTGATCCACGTGATCGACAAGGTGCTGATGCCGGGGATGTAGCTCGGTTTCAAGGCGTGGGCGTCGGAGGTGTAATCCGGCGTTCGACGCCTGGCCAATCGGCGGGCAGGGCACACCTCCGGCCTTGCTCGCCGCCGCCGGAGCGTACAAAGTTTCCCGATGTCGCTCCGTCCGATTCTGCTCGCCATCGTCGGCGACAGCGCTGCAGGCAAGTCCACTCTCGGTGACGGCATCGCCGCGCTGCTGGGCGACGAGCGCGTCACCGTCGTCACGACGGACGACTACCACAAGCACAACCGGGAGGCCCGGCGCAAGCTGCGCATCAGCGCGCTGCATCCCGACTGCAACGACCTCGACCTGCTCGGCGAGCATCTTTATCAGCTCGCGAGCGGGAAGCCCGTGTGGAAGGCTCCGTATAATCACGCGACTGGCGACTTCGATGCGCCGCGCGAGATCGTGCCGTCGGAGTTTGTGATCGTCGAGGGGCTCCTCGGCCTGCATTCGGCGGCGCTTCGCGAGCACTACGATGTGAGTGTGTATCTCGACACGCCTGAGCCACTGCGCCATCGCTGGAAGATGTCGCGTGACACCGCGAAGCGCGGCTACTCGGAGAGCCAGGTGTCGGACCTTCTCGAGCGACGGGAGCAGGTGTCTGCAACGTACATCCGCCCGCAGCGCGACCACGCGGACATGGTGTTGCGCTTCCGCCCGGGGCCGCGCGCGATCGACGACACCAAGCTGCATGCGACGATCGCGATGCGAACCGCGGAGCGGCACCCTGCGCTGCGCGAGGTGCTCGAGCAGTCGCCGCTCGCGGCTTCGAGACTCATCCTGCGCCGCCAGGGTGCCGGCGCCGTGCTCGAGATCGACGGGAGAATCTCCGACGCCGAGACGGCACAGGCGGAGCTCGCCTTGATGCGACAGCGACCGGAGCTTCAGAACATTCTGCAGCGTCGCACGGGCCAATTCATGAACAACGGCACGCAGCGGCACAGCAACGCGCTCGGACTCGCGCAGCTCCTCATCTCGTATCCGGTCATCAGTGCGAAGCTGGCGCAGGGGGACACCATCTGATGTTGTCGCACGCACTGTCGTCGCTGGCGCTCATCATCGGATTCGCGGCGTCCCCTCCCCGCGCAGAAGCAGACCGGCTTTCTCGATCGCATGGTGAAGTCGGGCGCGCTCACGCTGAAGTATCAGGTCTACGTGCCGCCGACGTACGATGGCAAGCAGCCCTTGCCGGTGATTCTCTTTCTACACGGATCGGGTGAGCGCGGCAGCGATGGGCTCAAGCAGACGCAGGTCGGAATGCCGGCGCAGATCCGCTGGCATCGCGACTGGTTCAATGCGATCGTCGTGATGCCACAGTGTCCGGGCGACAGCGTCTTCCGCGGTGTCGTCGCGGATGCATCGTTCGCCGCGATGGAGAAGAGCGTGAAAGAGTTCCGCGGCGATCGCGCGCGTCTGTACCTGACCGGGCTGTCGATGGGTGGCTACGGCGTCTTCCAGGAGATCATCGATCATCCCGGAGTGTTCGCGGCGGCAGCTGCGATGAATGCGGGGCTCACGTCGTCATCCGACATGCCGGAGCTCTACGTCGACGTCAAAGGAAAGGAGCCGAACGCGTTCGTCGCCGCGGCCGCGAAGGATGTGCCGACGTGGATCTTCTCGGGCGCGAAGGATGATCTCGT
>JALYSW010000037.1 GCA_030854615.1 Gemmatimonadota bacterium | reverse complement strand
ACGCGCTCCATCGAGCAGCTCGGCCGCTTCCTCGGACTCGTCGGGCTGATCGCGCTCCTGCTCGGCGGCACCGGCGTGGCGAGCGCACTACGCGCCTACATGGGGGAGAAGATCGACGCGATTGCGGTGTTGCGCTGCCTCGGCGCGAGTGGCGCCCAGGTGGTGTGGATCTTCGTCATCGAGGCCGCGGGGCTCGGACTCGCGGGCGCGATGCTCGGAGTCGTGCTCGGTGTCGGCGCGCAGCTCGTGCTCCCGCACGTGCTCGGCTCGTTCATCCCCGTCGACGTCGAGCCGCGCTTCGAATGGATCCCGGCGTTGAGCGGGCTCGCGCTCGGCACGTGGGTCGGCATCCTCTTCGCGCTCGGGCCGGTGCTCGGTGTGCGGAAGGTCGCGCCGCTGCAGGTGCTCCGCCGCGATGACGACAGTGCCAGCACCGGCGTGTCGCGCTCCATGTGGCGCGACCCGGCGCGAGTCGCGGCCGGCGCGGTGCTCGTGGCCAGTATCGTCGCGGTGTGCATCGCGCGCGCGGACAGTGCGATCGTCGGGCTCTGGATGGCAGCGGGGATCTCCGCGGCAATCGGCGCGACGTGGCTCGCGGCGATGGTGTGTGCGCGCGCGGCACGCAGACTGGCGCGGCTCCCGTGGCGCTTCGTCGTGAGACACGGCATCGCCAACATCGACCGTCCCGGCAACCAGACGCGCGCCGTCGTCCTCGCCCTCGGCTTCGGCGCCTTTCTCCTTGGCACGCTCGCGCTCGTGCAGAGCAACGTGCTTCAGCAGATCGCGTCGACGGCCGACGCCTCTGCAGCGAACATCGCGTTCTTCGACGTGCAGGTCGACCAGGCGGATCCGCTCGACTCGATGCTGCGCGCGCGCGCACTCCCGGTGCTCGCGCGCGTGCCGATCGTCCCGATGCGCATCGCCGCGTACACGAGTCGCAAGCCGAAGGCGCCGGAGCGCCCGGTCGCGCGCGACTCCGTGCAGGGCCGCGGTACCGACCGCGCGCGACCGTCGTGGGCCGTGCGACGCGAATACCGCTCGAGCTATCGCGACTCGCTCGCCTCGAGCGAGAAGATCGTCGCGGGAAAGTGGTGGACGACACCCGGCCCCGATGCCGATGGCGTGTTCGAGATCTCGCTCGAGAAGGGGCTGGCCGAGGAGTTGGGCGTGATCGTGGGAGACACGATCACGTGGGATGTGCAGGGTGTGCGCATTCGCACGCGCGTCACGAGCTTGCGCGAGGTGCAGTGGGCGCGTTTCGAGCCGAACTTCTTCGTCGTCTTCCAGCCAGCAGCGCTGCGAGAGGCGCCACAGTCGTTCGCCTTCCTCTCTCGCGTGAACGACGACGGAGAACGCGCGCGACTGCAGCGCGATGCCGTGCAGCGCTTCCCGAACGTCTCGACGATCGATCTTTCTCTCATCGAAAATGCGGTCGCCAAAATCCTCGCGCGTGTCTCGCTCGCCGTTCGCTTCATGGCGCTCTTCAGCGTCGTCACTGGTGTGCTCGTGCTCGCGAGCGCGATCGCCGCATCGCGACGACAGCGCGTACGCGAGAGCGTGTTACTCAAGACCCTCGGCGCCACGCGTGCACAGATCATCCGGATGCTCTTTACGGAGTACGCGCTCCTCGGCGCGATCGGCAGCGTTGCGGGGATTCTCCTCGCCACGGGCGGCGGATGGGCGGCGGTGCACTTCATCTTCAAGACACCATTTTCCATTGCACCGCTCTCGCTCGCGCTCGTCGCGGCGGCCACGATGCTGCTGACGGTCGCCACCGGGCTGTTCGCTGCGCGTGATGTGTTCGCCGAAACGCCGATGGCGGCGCTGCGCGAGGTGTAGAGATTGAGCATGCAGCATCACGGGCATTTCGCGTCGCTCGCTCCGACCATCCTCAGCATGCTGGGGCGACTGTGGGTGTACGTGACCCTGGGCGCGACGAGCATCATCACGGAGGAGGCCGCGCCCGTGCTCGCGGGTTTCGCTGCGCATCAGAAGCATCTCGGCGTCGTGCAGGCGGCGGCCGCGTGCGCGATCGGCAGTTGGGCCGCGGACATAGCGTTATACGCGCTCGGCCGTTGGCGCGCGGTGAAGCTGGCGGCGCGGTGGCCGAAGCTGATGCGGCCCATGAACAAGCTGCTCGGCTCCGTGCGCCGGCATCCGTGGCGTGCGTCGATCGCGGTGCGCTACGCGTACGGTGCGCGGATTCCACTGCCCGTCGCCTGCGGCGCCGCGGAGATTCCGATCATTCAGTATCTCATCGGCAGCGGGATCAGTTGCTGGAGCTGGGGCGCGCTCTTCACGGCCATCGGATGGGCATTCGGCTCGACGGCGGTGCTGGTGCTCGGCCGCATCCGCAGACACGAGGATGTTCTCGCCATCGCGCTCGTCGTCGCAGTCGTGCTCATTTTTGCGATCATCGCGTTGCGAAATCGGGAGAAGGTGCCGGTGGAGATCGACGCGGGGCTGCTGGCCTTCACGCGTGGAGAGCCGCCCGCGAGTCTCTAACCGCCATCACGTCGCGTGCTCGCGCTTCACCGGCCCGCAGGCGGTTGCCACAGCTCGACCTTGTTTCCCTCTGGATCGATGACCCAGGCAAACTTGCCGTACTCGGAATCATCGATCTTGTCGAGGACGTTGCAGCCTTCCGCTCTGAGCGCCGCGACCAGAGCGTGAAGGTCGTCAACGCGGTAGTCAACCATGAATGAGGCATTGCTCGGGGCAAACTGGTCGCTATTCTCCGGAGCAATCGACCAGGCGGTCGTTCCGCCGGTGGGTTTGCCATCCGAGTCGGACCAGTC
>JALYSW010000030.1 GCA_030854615.1 Gemmatimonadota bacterium | reverse complement strand
GACTGGTCGATCGCGCAGATCGCGGATGACGCGGGGCTCGCCCCAGCGTCGAACTACACCAATCCGAGCTGGAACTACAGATCGATACTCGGCGGCCTCTACTCGGGCGGATTCCCGCTGCTGACCCGCTCGCTCGCGTCGACGCCGGTGAGCGTCTCCGTCGCCGGTGGCGGATCGTCATACGTGCGCTTCCGCATCGCGGCGAATGTGGTCGCGAACGTCGTGGCAAAGTCGTCGGGGAGCGCGGTTCCGTCCACGGTCGACCTGACGCTGATCCGCACGCAGTGACCGTCCATCCGCGACTCGGCGCCCTGCTGCTCGTGTTCGCGAGCAGCTGGGGCATCGCGTGCCATCATCACCATGGCGAACCCTCCGAGCTCGAGGCGACGACTCGGCGCGATTCAAGTTCGGGCATCGTCTCCATAACGGGGACATCGTTCGAGCAGCACATCATACTGCGCACTGGCGACGGCGAGCTCGCACTGACCGCGAGAGCGCGCGACTCGGCCGCACTGTCGCGAGTGGGCGGGACGTCGGTGCTCGTGCGCGGGCGCGCGCGTGGGAAGCATTTCTACGTCGTCTCATTCACGGTGACCTCGGTCGACGGCGCGCCCGTCGCCGACGGAGTGCTGGCGAACGATAGCGGACATCTCGTGCTTCAGAGTGCGAACGGTCAGATCACGCTCGGCAACCCGCCGGCGGCACTCGACTCTCTCGTGGGCGCGCGGGTCTGGATCAGTGGGCCTCTCGACACGGGGCCGAACAGCTACGGAGTTATCGCTCCTGCTCGGTGAGAGGGCGCATGGCAAAGAGCAACGACACTGGAAAAGCGACAACTAAGGGACAACCTCACTGACAAGGAACGGATACTACTCCCGCCGTCGTCCGTTTTTTGTCCGACTTTGTCCGTTTTTGTCGTCTCATCAGGCTTTCACTCCCTCCTACTCCCCCGCGTCGATCTGGCGCTGCCGCTCCTGCTTGGTCCATTCCCTCGCCGACTTGCGCGCGACAAAGAAGCAGACGATTGCGACGAGCACCATCAACGTCGCGATGAAGAAGCCCTCCCACCACTCGTACTGGCGCGGCGGATATCCCGGCAGGTCGATTTTCGTCTTCGTGCGCATCGCGAACGTAGCCAGCTTCGCCATGTAGGCGCCGCCGAGGAGCAGGAGTACCGACAGGATGTTGATGGAGCGCGACGTCTTCAAGCAATCTTTACTTCATCGCCGCGCGCCATTCACGTCAGAATACCAGCGACAGCCCCAGCGTCTCGCAGCGCTGGTAGACGAACAACGGCGGTGGATTCCCGTTGTTGAAGCCGAATGAGAGCCCCACATGCTCCGAGAATTTGTACGTCGCCGAGAGCGTGCCGTAGTCGCGGTTGGAGATCGGCTCCGTCGCCGGCACGTCGTTCAGCTTGTAGTGCTGCCAGTCCGCCTGGATATCGATCTCCGCGCATCCAACCGCCTTGCAGAACCCACTCGGCTTCGCGGGCCCAAGCCATCGCGCGGTCGCACTCAGCCCTCCCTTCCACCGCGACGGATTGTTCGACTCCGCGCGCGCCACATTTCGCCCCGACACGGTCCACCCCTGCTCGAGCCCGATGTCCGGCCAGACTTGGATCGTGCCGCCGAGGAAGATCCCGTGCGATGCGAGTCCGCCGATGCCGGGCTTGAGCACGAGGTCGAGCGGGATGAAGTTCGTCACCGTCGCCTTCTTGTCGAGCTCCGCGCGCGGAGTGATGAGCGCGACGATCGTGTGCAGGAGGTGCGACTCCTCGTTCCAGTGGATGAGCCCCGTGTACTGCAGCCCCGGATTGATGTAGCCCTTCGTGCTGGCGTCGGTGGAGACGAACATGTCGACGTACGGCGAGAGCGAGCCATCGTAGCCGAAACCGCTGTTGCTCGTGTGCGTCGTGCGCAGCGCGAGTGGCGTGTTGTGCCAGAGCACGTGGAGCGTCGCCGTCTTCGCCTTCGTGGTCTGCGAGTAGCCGCCCTCGATGCAGAGGGAGCAGAGCGACTTGTCGGCGAGTGTGACCTTCCCGGTCGACGAGTAGGTGATCGGCGCGATCACGACCTGCGGCGGCTGCGCATCGCCTCGCCCCACGTGAACCAGCTTCGCGGTGATCTTGTCCCCGTCGTGCATCGCGACGGGCGGATCGAAGGTGCAGCGCAGCGTCAGCGTGAAGGAGTTGTAGCAGGTCGGCTGCCCGGCCTTGTGATTCGCTGCGCCGATGATCGGCAGCGCGCGACCGGCCGCCGAGATCTCGACGCCGAGCGTGGAGTCGCCGGCGGCATCGACGTCGTACGCGATCTCGATGACCTCCGCGGGAGAGCGCTTTATCGGGAGCAGCCGTGCGCTTACGGGATCGATACGCAGCGACGCGCCCGCGCCGACGTTGAGCGCGCGCTCGTTGTTGCGGAGCGCGATGGTGTCGAGCACGAGCAGATAGGCGCGCGAGTCGTCGAGCGCTGGCGCGCCGGACGCAAGCTCGATGCAGATGCGATCATCGTGGCGCGCGCATCCGGGCGTCGTGATGCTGGACGCGGGGCTCAGCGGCACCGCGAGCTTGCTCGAGAGATCGAAGAGGATGAAGCGGCTGACGTCGAGCGCCGACGATGCATCCTTGAGCCGCGCGGGGAGGAGAAGAATCAGCGCGCGACGGTCCGCGCGGCGCACGACGCGGATGTCCGCCGCGGTCTGCGCACCGGTTGCGCTCGACGAGCCGAGCAGGAGCGCTACAGTGAGCAGAGAAAGAAGTCGCGCGCGTACGAGCCAACGCGTCATCCGAGCCGTGTCTCGACTTCTCGGGTGAGCGAGTCGACCGTATCGGAGCACGAGACATCCGCAGGCCCGAAACGCGGATTCAGATCGCACCACTTCGCGTTCAACTGAAAGGCGATGCGATCCGTGAACGTCGAGTTGCACGGAAACGCGAGCTTCGAGAGCGGATTTCCCGCGACCTCTGACTCGTCCTTCCCGCTCACATGCGCGACGACGGAGAGAACGTCACCGCGGACGTCCGTCGTCGCGCGCTCGGCGACGATGCTCGCGCTCACCCCCGGTCCACGTGCGTGTGTCTTCTTCGCGGCACTCTTCTTCGCGCCCTTGGGCTTCGACTTCTTCGCGCGCTTCTTCTTCGTAGCCACCTTCTCCTCCCCGCCCTTACGGCGCGCCAACTGGCGCCGCCAGCACCTTCACCCCATCGCTCGGCTGCCCGTACACCCACACCACATATCGCTTCCCTGCCGCGACGCTCAGCGACGTCGTCGCTTTCGGCGTGTGCCCCGCGCACGTGCTCAGCCCCTGCCCCCTCGGCGAGGTCACGACGCCGAGCGTGTGCGTGCCCGCAGCGATGGGAAAGAAGAGCGTGTTGCTGACCGACGACGGCTGCTTGGCGAACGCCGCCATGTTACCCGACCCGTTGAAGTCGTTTGCGGCGTGCGGGCAGCTGCCGTCGATCATCAGATACTGTTCCGGCATTGAATCCACGCGCATGTTCGCGTCTCGCACGATCAGCAGCGCGCCTGCACCCTGGATGGCCGTCTCACTGTCCGCGTGCACCTTGTCGATCTTCTTTCCCGCCTCGACGATCGTAATGAAGGTCGCCGACGCCGTGCCCGAGAATCCCTTCGACGGACCGATCGCGATCGTCAGTTGATCCGTGGACTTGAAGCCGCCGTTGTCGATGCTCCCGCCAAAGGGACGCGTGGCCTGCTTCACCCCCGCCGAGAAGTAATAGAGATTACTGCTGCAGTCGTCGCACGGATCGCCCGCGCGCGGCGAGACGTAGTCCGAGATTTTGCCATACTCGAGACCCTTAATGAGCGGCACCGACGACGAATCGGGCTTGCGCACATCATAGAAGTCGAGCGGCCCACTCGGCTTGCCATCGATGTCGAGCAGATTCGCGACGCGAATCTTCCCCGTGGGCGGCCCGTATTTGTGCCCCGAGTGATTGAGGATCGGCGACGTGTCGCCGAGCGTCGTGATGGCGGATGTCAGCGAGTCGCCGACGGAGCGCGAGAGATGCGAGGGATCCTTGTCCTTGCACGCGACGATGGCCACGACGAGAACGAAC
>JALYSW010000286.1 GCA_030854615.1 Gemmatimonadota bacterium | reverse complement strand
TGGCTCGACGGATCTGCGCCGGCGATGAGCCGCGTGCCCGCGGCGCCCACGTTCTGTACGAAGATCGCCGGCGCATCGCTCGCGGCGCTGCGTGGCTCGTTCGTCACCGCGTAGCCGGCGAGCACCTCATTCGAGTAGTCGCCGAAGAGCGTCGTCCACTTGCCGTGTCCCGCCCAGGTGCGCGCCTCGGGTGCGAACGCCGCCGACGTCAGCCGGTAGTCGCCGTTGATCGCGCGCGCCGGCGCGATCGAGTCCTGCGTGATCCCGTGCGCGTAGTTGATGCTCAGCTCCGCCGTCCCGGTCTTCCCAGTCACCGCGGTGATCTTCGCGAAGACGTTCTGCGCGTCGCTCGTTGTGTTGAACGCACCGAAGCTGCCCGGCGCAATGCCGTAGCCGTTGAGGATGTTCGCAAATCGCTGCGCGCTGTCGGCGCTGATGCCGACGTTGGTCGTCGAGCCGATGGTCGGCCCCGAGAACGGCGT
The DNA here is from genome assembly GCA_030854615.1 of Gemmatimonadota bacterium. GTDB lineage: Bacteria > Gemmatimonadota > Gemmatimonadetes > Gemmatimonadales > Gemmatimonadaceae > FEN-1250. The sequence continues at coordinate 2,173 of JALYSW010000286.1, read as the reverse complement.
CACGCGATGGCGAAACTCTCCCGCCGCGAAGAAGTGCAGCTTGTCCATGATGATCGGGCCGCCCACCGAGCCGCCGTACTGCTCGACGTTGAAGTCAGGGCTCCCATTGCCCGCCGTGTCGTTCCCCGCGAGCCCCTGGCCCTGGTAAAAGCCGAAGAGCGAGCCGTGAAACTGGTTCGTTCCCGACTTCGTGATCGCGTTGATCTGACCGCCGGTAAAGCTTCCCTGACGAATGTCGAAGGGCGCGGTCTGGATCTGAAATTCCTGCACGGCCTCGAGCGGCAGCGAGCGCGCGCCCTCCTGTCCGCCCGGCGTCCCGCTGCCGCGGCTCAATCCGAAATAATCGTTGTTGCTCGCGCCGTCGACCCGGATGTCGTTCATTCGGTTGTTCGCGCCGGACACCGACGTCCCCGTCACCTCGGGCGCCGTCTGCAGCAGCTCGGTGAAGTCGCGGCTCAGCAGCGGCAGCTTGTGGATCGCGCTGTCGCTCACCGTGTGCGACGCGCCCATGTGCGACTGCGCGAGCACGGGGTTCTGCGCCTTCACGACGACCTCCGCGAGCTTCGAGGTGTCGGGCGACAGCACGAGCGTCAGCGAATAGCGCTGCCCAAGCACGAGCGTGATTCCATCGCGCGCCGCCGATACCCCCGTCGCGCGCGCCTCCACGCGATACGGCCCGCCCGGCGACAGATGCTCGGCCACAAATCGTCCGCCCGCATCGCTGCGCAGCTCGAGCTGCGCGCCAGTGCGTCGGTTGATGATGAGCACCTGGGCGGCAAGCGGTGCACCGGCGCTGTCGGTCGCGCGTGTGGTGCCTTCGATGGCGGCGTCGGTGACGCCCTGCGCGGCCGCGGTGGATGCGGCAAGAACGCCGAGGAGCGCGGCGGGGATGATGGCGAGTCTGATCGAGCGGGGGAGCACGGGCAGTCGGGGTTCGGGAGAACATTGCTTCGCGGAGAGAGATGCTACGCACTCCGGGTCCGATATGCAACACGTTGCCTATCGGGAATGCCCGTCGCTGACGCCCGCTGGAATCCACCTTGCCGGCATGCGATCGGGCTAAGCCCTCAGCAGCTTCCGCGCGGCAGCGTCGCTCGCCTCGACGATCGCCTGATGCCACTCGTGATACACGTGGATCAGCCGCCGCGCGAGCGGCGTGAGCTTCGCGCCGCCGTGCTCCGATCCGCCGCGCGAGATCTCGAGGATCGGCGCGCCGAGCGTGCGCTCCATCTGGCGGATGCGATTGATGCAGGTGCGATAGCTCATGTCGCACCGGTCGCACGCGCCACGGATCGTTCCCGCCACGTCGACCGCCTCGAGCAGTCGGATGTATCGCGGCCCGACGAAGAACTCGCCATCGCAGGTGAGCCACCCCTTGAGCCGCGTCTGCACGCGCCCATCCAGCAGCCTCGGCCTTTCGCTCGGCGCCGATGCGCGCTTGGTTTTCCCCGCGCGTGCAGGCGCGCGGCGCGAGGGAAGTGTCTTCCGTGCGGCTGTCGAAGGCATGTCTGCAAAGTGCCGATTGTGCGCGCGGACCGGAAGCGGGGGTCGCGCCATCGAGGCTCAGTCGGCGTCGTGCTCCGCCTGGTCCGCGCGCGCGGTGATCTCACCCGTACTGAAAAGAATGCCCTTGAGCGTCTCCCGCCACTCGTGCTTCTTCCGAAGCAGAAACTCGAGATCCATGCCGAAGTGCTTCATCTCTTCCTTCTGCGCGTTCTGCATGATCTTCTTCGCCTGCGAATCCTTTTCGAGCGAGATGCGCTGCTCGTACCAGCCGATCGCCTCGGCCTCTTCTGTCAGGCTGGTAATCATGCGTGCGAAGGTCCGAGTCTCCGAAGAGAGCTCGCTTGCCGGTTCGTGATACTGTTCGAATCCCATGAAAAATCCCTTGTGAGGTGCCGATCGCAAGAACACGCAGTGCGGCGTGAGCCGTACGTCCCTCTAAGCACGGACCGGGCCGTGAGGGTTGTGGCAGATTGCTCGGCGGCAGGCGCCGCCTCGAGCTCGCGACCTTAAGTTGGATGTCTAGCGCATCCACGCGGGGCAGAAGCACGCAGCCATTATTTCGGGGCACACATGATCATCAAGCGCGGGCTCTCCGTCCCGCTCGCAACGCTGATTGCATTCGGCAGCATGGGCTTCTCGTTGCGCTGCTCCGGATCCGATCGGGGAG
>JALYSW010000020.1 GCA_030854615.1 Gemmatimonadota bacterium | reverse complement strand
CCGCAGGGGCAGCGCGGCGTCGACGTACTGGCTTCTTGAGTTCAGTCATGGGGCCTCGAACAAAGTCCTACGCGTGAGAGTAGGCATCTAATGAGCGGCGACGACCGGCAGTGTGTAACGGATGCGTCGCTGAGCTACGGTTAATGCTGCGCCGCGAGATGTGCGCAACCAAAAGTGCGCGCATTCGAAGCTGGAAACTGCACTCGGTGCGTACGTGACCCGAGGCGGTGCAAAATACCGGCCTAATACGATTACGCTAGGGCTGATTTCTTGACATCGTATATACCCGCCGCTATATATGGTGGTTCCTGCGGGAACGAGTGTTTGGGTTCGGTCGCACGCGTTCGCATGGGTATCCCGGGGGCGTAGCTCAGTTGGGAGAGCGCTTGAATGGCATTCAAGAGGTCAGGGGTTCGATTCCCCTCGCCTCCACCTGATCACACAGGCGTCACGCGGGAATAGCTCAGTTGGTAGAGCACAACCTTGCCAAGGTTGGGGTCGCGGGTTCGAGTCCCGTTTCCCGCTCTGTTTCTTACGGTGGTGATGCGCACGACTTCATTGCCGGCGTGTAGTGCGGGCGGTTAGCTCAGTTGGTTAGAGCGCCACGTTGACATCGTGGAGGTCACAAGTTCGAGTCTTGTACCGCCCATTTCGGGGCTTCGATTCGCGACCCCGGTCGCTTGACGGTGCACCGGAGCAGGACTAGTTTTGCGGGATGACGGCGGAAGTGTCTCCGCAACCGAGACATGACCGCCGTTGTGATTAAAAACAGCTTTTTCGGGCGCCTGTAGCTCAATTGGATAGAGCATCTGACTACGGATCAGAAGGTTGGGGATTCGAGTTCCTCCAGGCGCACCATGATCTCCCGGTGCGGCACGATCGTAACGTGAGATTTGCGGGGCGTGGCGCAGCCCGGTTAGCGCGCCTGGTTCGGGACCAGGAGGTCGGTGGTTCAAATCCACTCGCCCCGACCATCTTAGACCGCGCAGCAGCGGACTAATTCGTCGGAACTGCCGCTTCAGTACGGCGGTTGCAAATGTTCGATTCGGCTCCAGCCTCGATTCGTCGAGCCTGGAGCCGTTTTGCGTTCGTACGTCCGTCAGCCGATGAGATGCAGAACGGTCGTTGTCGCCGCATCCCAGCGCACCTCGATCTCCGGACCCTGCGCGCCCAGCTGAATTACGTCACCCACCTGGAGGCGCATCGGCGTAGTGATCAGCCGCCCGTTCACGTACGTGCCATTGCGACTCTTCAGGTCGCAGATCTCGAACACGACGGGCACCGCATCGTTCCACGAGATGCGTGCGTGATGCCGCCCCACTTCGCGATCGTAGAGCGGGTCGAAGCGCACCGCCGCCGAGCGCGCGCGGCCCAGTACGAGCTCGCGATGCGCGCCCAGGTCGACGACGTCGACTTCCGTCGCGCGCGATCCCGTGATGTGTCGGAACATGATCTTCGGCATCGCTGCGATCTCCCTCTGTCGCCTATGTTTTAAAAGCGTAGAAGTCGATGATGAGAGATCAGCTTCGCATGAAGCCGTACGCGTCATCAATGGATGATAACGAAATCGGGCGCCGGAATGCATCTCGCCTCCCGTGTCCGCCGTCGTGATACATAACGGATTTTTTGGGCGACTGTAGATCAATTGGATAGAGCATTCGACTACGGATCAGAAGGTGGGGGATTCGAGTGCCTCCGGGCGCACCATGATCTTCCGGTGCGGCACGCTCGTAACGTGAGATTTACAGGACATGGCGTAGCCCGCTGAGCGCGGCTGGTTCGGGACCAGGAGGTCGGTGGTTCAAATCCACTCGCTCCGACCATGTTAGACCTTTAAGCGGCGGAGTAATACGCTCGGGTCGGCCTCGTCACCGCGTTCGCAAAGTTTTCTTCGGCACCAAGCTCGATACGTCGAGGATGGAGGGTTCACGATCGTCGCCGACGCGCCCGGGCATCGATCCGTACAACAAGCTCATCGACCGCATATCCGACGACAACATGATCGACGTCACGCACCAGTAGCGGCGCTACGCTGACGAGGGGAGCAGCAAAGCGCGATACGTCGCCGCCTTCGCCGGCTGCCCCGACTTTTCGTACAGCGACACCAGCCGGCGCACATTCCCCTGCGTGCGCGGACTCGCGATACCGAACGTCTTCTCCATCACGCTCTGTGCATGAAGAAGGAGCGGCTCGCTCTTCCGGAAATCCCCGGCAATCGTGTAGTGCTCTCCCAGCACGCTCTCCGAACTCGCGATCAGCCAACTGCTCGCGGGGAGAAACCTCTTTCGCAGATTGAGACTCTCCACCAGCGATCGCTCCGCGCCGGCGGTGTCGCCCAACTGGTCGAGACATCTCCCTACCGTCTGCAGCGATGCCGCGATCGACGGATTGCTCTCGGCGAGCGTCTTGCCACGGAGCGCGAGCACCTCGCGGCTGAGCTGCATCGCCTCCTTGTAGCGATGCTGATCGAACACGAACATCGCGTAGTTGAACACCGTCCACGCGTAATCGGGGTGCTCCGGCCCCAGCAGCTGCCGCCGCATCGCGATCGTCTCGATGTACGTGCTCTCCGCCGCCGCGTTCTTCCCCTCGAGATCGAGCGCCGTCGCCAGCGAGTTGAGGGCATCGGCGACGGACGGATCAGGGCCCGGATGGTTCCGCCTGAAGATCGCGACCGCCTCCCGGTGCAGCGGCTCTGCCTCCGCCATCCGTCCCTGGTCGCCGAGCGAGACGGCGACGTTGTTGAGCGAGTAGCCGATCATGTCATCCGTCGGCGGCATGATGCGGCGGCGGATCGTCAGCGCTTCGCGATGCAGCCGTTCGCCCGTACTGTCCTGTCCTCGCTTGTGCGCGACGCTTCCGAGATTGTCGAGCAGCACGGCGACGAGCGAATCCGGCTTCGACGTACGCGAGCGCTGCAGCACGAGCGCGCGCGTGAAGAGTGAGTCGGCGCGGTCGAGCTCATCGCGCGCGAGTGCGAGCCCCGCCACATGCGACAGCCCGACGATCGCATCCTCGCTCGTCGCGCCCGACGTCTGCTCGCGCAGCGCGAGCGCGGTCGCGAAATGCGGCGCCGCTTCATCGTAGCGACCGAGCGACTGGTAGCTTTCGCCAATCACCGTCTCCAGCTCGGCGCGCTCGTCCGGCTGCCCCGCGAGCTCCGTCTCCGTGCGGCGTGCCGCGGCATCGAGCAGCTCCGACACCGGGACATCGCGTCCACCCATCGCCGGGCGCACGGAGCTCAGGAGCCCGCGCAGGAAGTCGCTCACTCGCTCTGCCTTCACCTGCTCGGCGCGTGCGCGCTTCGCCTGCGATGACGTCGCGATCACGCCGCCAACGAGCGCGAGCAGCACGAGCGCGGACGCAGCGACGGCAGCGACGTTGCGCCGCACGAACTTCCGGAAGCGATAGCCGAGCCAGTCACGCTGCGCGGCGATCGGAAGTCCGGTGAGATAGCGGCGAAGATCCGCGTCGAGCGCGTCCACCGACGCGTAGCGACGCGCAGGCTCCTGCCGCAGCGCCATGAGCACGATCTGATCGAGATCGCCGCGCAGTCGGCGTCGCAGTCGCTGCTCACTGCGCTCGCCGCTCTCCTGCGCCGCGCTCGCGGTCGCAACCGCGCTCGGCCGCGGCACGGGCTCGGTCGTCACCGCCTGCTCGATGTCCGAGAGCGAGCGCGATGCGAAGATGTGCGGACGCCGGCCGGCGAGCAGCTCGAAGAGCACGACGCCGAGCGAGTACACGTCGGACGCGGTGGAGAGCGTGTCGCCACGCACCTGCTCCGGACTCGCGTATTCGGGAGTGAAGGGGCGAACGCCGCCACGCGTGAGCGGCATTGCGTCGTCCGCGGCATCGTCGCCGAGGAGCTTCGCGATACCGAAGTCGAGCAACTTCACCGTGCCGTCCTCGGTGACGAGGATGTTCCCCGGCTTGAGATCGCGGTGCACGACGAGATTCTTGTGCGCGTGCTGCACCGCGCCGCACACCTGTCGGAAGAGCGCGACGCGCTCGCGCACGCCGAGCTGGCGGCGATTGCACCAGGTCGTGATCGGCAGCCCCTCGACGAACTCCATCACGAGAAAAGGGTGGCCGGCCGGCGTCACGCCGCCATCGAGGAGCGTCGCGATGTTGGGGTGCTCGAGTCCCGCGAGGATCTGCCGCTCGCGGCGGAAGCGGCCGAGGGTGAGCTCCGAATCGAGCCCACTCTGCACGACCTTGATCGCGACTCGCTTGTGATATTGATCGTCGGCGCGCGTCGCCTCGTAGACCGCGCCCATCCCTCCGGTGCCGACGAGGCGCACGACCTCGTAGGCGCCGAGGCGCTGCCCCGTCTCCGGTGCGACCGACGCGCCGATGTCGAACATCTCCAGCGAGACGTCGGTGTGCTCCGAGGCCGAAATGAGTGCGTCGACCTCACGTCGCAGCGACGCATCCCAGTCGGTGGCGCGATCGAGGAATTCGCGGCGCTCTGCCTCGGGGCGATCCATCACGGCATCGAAGAGCACGCGGAGCTGGCGGAGGTGGCCGGCGCTGTCCTCCGTCACGACGGCGTATCCGCGCCGAGCTCGCGCGCGAGCCATCCCTTCGCGAACTGCCAGTCGCGCTTCGCGGTGGCGGGGGAGATGCCGAGTGCAGCGGCGACCTCGGCGACCTCGAGACCGCCGAAGATGCGGAGCTCGACGACGCGCGCCCACCGCGGCTCGGCCGCCGCGAGGCGCGTCATCGCGTCGTCGAGAACGAGGAGATCGATGATGCGATCATCGCGTCCGGCGATCGCCTCGTCGAGGGTGACGCGCATGTCGCCGCTTCGTTTGGCGGCTGTGCGGGCGCGCGCGTGATCGACGAGCACGCGCCGCATCGCCTGTGACGCCGCGCGAAGAAAGTGCGTGCGGTCTTCGAAGCTGACCGGGGACGCGCCGACGAGACGCAGGAAGGCCTCGTGCACGAGCGCCGTCGGCTGCAGCGTGTGGTCGGGACGCTCACCGCGCATGTGGCGGCCGGCGATCGCGCGCAACTCGGCATAGAGCAACGGGAGCAGGCGGTCGTAGGCGGCAGCATCGCCGCGCCGCGTGGCGTCCAGCAGCTCGGACACCATCGCAGACGTGCTCGCGTCATCACTCATGACTCGAAAATGGTGTGTTACGAAGAAGGGCGCCAGCGCGAGATGGCCGGGCGAGCAGCGCTGGATGAGCCGCGAGCTGATCGCTTTGCGCCTTCTGAGACAAGCGATCGTACCATGGATCGTGAAACCCCTGTGCCGGGACGGGTCGACATGAACCGCATCGTCGCTCTAACGATTGGAACAGTAACGATTTCCCTCTTCGCGGCTGTGTCGAGCGCAGAGGCTCAGCAAGGCCGTAGCTATCGCGATCCAGCTGGACATTTCTCCATCGCGATTCCGCAGGGATTCACCGTCAACGCCGCGAACGGCGGCGTGGTGGTTTCCCGCGGGATGGTGATCGCGATGATCTCACCCTTCGGCGGCGTACAGTCCTCGCGTGAGGTCGTGCAGCAGCTCGCGCGACAGTACGGCTCGCAGTGGAGGGATCTGCAGCAGATCGCGGCCGGAGACTACCTGCTCAACGGCGCGCCGGCATCATACGGGATGTACACCGGCGTGAGTCCGAAGGGCATCGCGTCCCTGCTCAGGCTCGTCGGCGTGATGGGGGGCGGACAGCCGTACGCCGTTATCATGAGCTCGCCGAAGTCGGAGTTCACCTCCGTCGGCCCGACGCTGCAAGGTATGGAAGGAAGCCTCGCCTTCGCCGGCAGCAATGGGCAGGGGATGCAGCCGTACCAGGGGCAGCAGGGCCTTCAGCAACAGCAGTACCCGCAGCAGCAGAACCCGCAACAGCAGAACCCGCAACAGCAATACCCGCAACAGCAGGATCCCCAGCAGCAGCAATACCCGCAGCAGGATCCTCAACAGCAGCAGTATCCCCAGCAGCAATATCCGCAGCAGCAGAATCCACCTTCGCAGCAACAGAACATGCGCACTGCGCGCGCCCCGGGTGCCTCATCGGCACCCGGGAATTTTTATCGCATGCATTGGGTTCGGCTGATGGATCAGTATGGATTCGGCCAGCCGGTCGAGGTGCTGCGCCTCCTCGCACCCGTAGGCTGGAAGATGGAAGGCGGGGTGAAGTGGGCGGCGTCTGGGTGCACGTCGAACATCGCCAGCCTTTCGATGCGTGTGGTGAGTCCCGATGGCACCATGGCGTTCGAGCTTTTTACACCGTACACCTGGCAGTGGAACGACGATCCCATGGCCCAACAGACGGGCCGTCAGGCGGAGCAGATGAACGCGGCCATCCGTCCCTGCGCGATGCGGCCGATCGTCAATGCGCAGACCTATCTTCGTCAGGCAGTGATCCCCGCCTATCGCCGCGGCGCGCGCGTCGAGCAGGGAATGCCGATGCCGCAGGCCGCTCAGGCGCAGGGTGTGAGGCTTCGGCAGCAGCTCGCGCAGCAGATCCAGGCCGGTCTCGCGAGCGGGACAAATGCAGACGCGGGCCGCGTCCTGATCGCGTACGATGTGAACGGACAGCCGGTGGAGGAATCACTCACGGCAGTCGTCGGCATGATCGTGCGCCAGACGATGTCGCCGTCCGCGGCGATGCAGGGGGGGATGGGCAAGGTCAACTCCTACACTGTCACCGCCGGCTCGATCTTCGCCATGCGCACGCCTGCCGGTGAGCAGGAGCGGCGAGCGCCGCTTTTTTCGACAATGATCGCATCCATCCGGCCCAACCAGAACTGGGTCAACGCCTATCAACAGATGCAGATGAACATCGGCAACTCGGAGCAGATCGAAGTGGCCAAGCGCATCGCCATCAACAACGAAACCAACCGTGCCACCAGCGCGATCATCACGCAGCAGTATCAGGAGACGCAGCGTGTGCAGGACGGCCTCGCGAATTCGTTCAGCCAGTCGCAGCGCGGCGTCGAGCACTTCGTCGATCCATCGAGCCACGAGCGCGTAGAGCTGAGCGCCGGCTACCGGCAGGCGTGGAGCAATGGCAACGGCGAATACATCCTGAGCGACGACGTGAACTTCAATCCGTCGGTCTCGCTGCGCGAGAACTGGACGCAGCTCAACCGCACGCAGTGACCGTCAGGGCGCACCGAGTGTGAGGAGCGCGCCCTCCGCTACGAGAGTCCGCCACCGCGCGAGCTCCGACTGTTTCGCGTAGTGAAAGGTGAGCGCGCTCTGCGCGGCTCCGCCGTTGATGTCCAGCAGGTTGGACTCGACCGTCAGCACTTCCGCTTCCATTCCGGGAAGCCCGACCACGCGCTGCTTCGCGCGCACGACCCCGCTCGCCACCGTTCCCCGCACGATGAAGAGCGAGCGGACGCCGAGTACGAAAATGCCGCGTACCAGGAAGGTCGCGGCAGGGTGATCGGAACTCGCATCCCGAACGCCGGATGCGGCGGGAGGGATCAACTGCGGCGCGACGCGAGCCGCTCGGTGCGCTCGCGGAAGGTGATCCTGGCGCCGCACTGCGTGCAGATGTAGTCGCCCGTCTTCTTCCCCTCGGCGTATTCCTTGGCGAGCGCGGGATGATCACACGGCTTCCCGCCCCACCCGGCGCGGAGAGTCTCTGCCTTCTTCGATTGCATGACGGTGCCTCCGGCGGCGGGGAACGAGCGACTCGTGCTACTGGACGAATCTAGCGGCTTTGGGGGGCCGTCAGAGCGCCGGAGAATCGCCCGAGCGAGAGATGCGGCGGAGCAGCCAGATGACCGCGACGATCGGGAGAACGACGAAGACCAGCACCTTGAACGCGATGATCGTCAGCAGCCCAACCGCAACGAGCACGAAGAGCGGGATGCCGAAGATGACGAGAGTAAGAAGCGGGCGAAGCGCAAACAGGCGCAGCATGGCAACGAGCATCGGTGATCGACTCCGGGGAGGGACGCCCATCCCTACGCCCGATTGGGGGAGAAGTTTCTCTGGGAGGCGAAAGACGGCGCTTCCGACCGATTATCATCCCTCCGTGCCTTCTCCGACGACTTCCGCCGATCCCGGCACGCCCACAGCGCTCGCGCCCCGCCGCCGCATCGCGATCGTCGGCGCCGGTGCGGCGGGGACGATGGCCGCGATCTTCGCGGCGCGCGCTGGCGCGGAGGTGTTGCTGCTCGAGCGGACGAGCGATGGCGGGAAGAAGATCCTGATCAGCGGTGGCGGGCGCTGCAACATCCTCCCGTCGCGGCTCGATGAGACGCGCTTCGTCACGGACTCGTCGCCGAACACGCTGCGGAAGATCGTGCGCTCGTGGCCTCTGGCGGAGCAGATTCGCTTCTTCGATGACGAGCTCGGGCTCGCGCTGGTGGAGGAGCCCGAATCCGCGAAGCTCTTCCCTGCCTCGAATCGCGCGCGCGATGTGCGCGACGGGCTACTCGCGCTGGCGGCGCGCGAGGGGGCGCAGCTGCGCACGAACACGATCGTCGACGGGATCACCCCTCTCGATGGGGGAGGATGGCGCATCACGATCGTCGACGGGGAGCCGCTCGATGTCGCCGCCGTGATCCTCGCGAGCGGAGGGCTCTCCGTTCCCAAGACGGGGAGCGACGGACTCGGACTGCAGGTTGCACGCAAGCTCGGGCACACGATCAACAAGACGTATCCGGCACTCACCCCGCTCACGGCTGAGCCTTCGGCGTTCACCGAGCTCGCCGGCGTGTCGCTTCCCGTCACGCTCACCGCGCACTCGTTCGAGCGTGCCGCGAGCGCGACGGGCGGATTTCTCTTTACGCATCGTGGTTACAGCGGGCCCTCGGTGCTCGACATTTCACACGTTGCAGTCCGCTCGAAGGCGCGCGGTGCCGAGCTCGCGCGCATCACCGTGCGCTGGAGCGCGCGCGACGCCGACGGATGGACGCGTGCGCTGCGACGCTCGGGGAATCGCAGCGTGCTCGGCGTGTTGCGCGAGGTGCTTCCCGACCGGCTCGCCACGGTGCTGCTCTGGTACGCCGGCGTCGACGAAACGCAGTCGATCGCCGATCTCAAGCGCGAGGAGCGCGCGGCGCTCGTCGACGTATTGATGAACGGGCTCCTTCCGTGGTCCGGCGATGAGGGATACGCCAAGGCGGAGGTGACGGGCGGCGGAGTCAGCCTGGCCGAGATCGACCCGCGCACTATGGAAAGTCGATTGCACCGGAACCTTTTCCTGTGCGGAGAGCTATTGGATGCATTCGGCCCAATCGGGGGCTACAACTTTCTCTGGGCGTGGGCGACCGGGCGCGCGGCAGGAATGGGAGCGGCAGATGCGGATCAATGAGGAGAACGAAGAGCTGTACGACGATGGCGACTCCGGAGAGCTCGACGAGGAATTTCCACTGGGCGATGGCATCGCCGACGGTGAGGCAACGGTGAGCTGCCCGTACTGCGGAGAGGCGGTGGAGATCACGCTCGACCCCGGCGGAGGCACGCATCAGGACTACGTCGAGGATTGCGAAGTGTGCTGTCAGCCGTGGCGAGTGTCCGTGCAGTACGGGCTGGA
>JALYSW010000010.1 GCA_030854615.1 Gemmatimonadota bacterium | reverse complement strand
TCCTCGAGCAAGGCGGCGTCGCGCTTCGAATCCATCAATCACTATCGGCCTAAACGGCTCGACTGCATCATCGAATTGTCTTATCAGTTCCTTGTCCGTTCCGTCCGTTATTTGTCCGCTTCACCATGTTGTCGCCGCCTGCCCTTCTGCAGTCCCAGATTGACCGTTGCCTGCCCGACTGGCTTGTTTGAACAGCGGGAAATACGGACAACGAACGGACGGAACGGACAACGAACGGACGGGACGGACACGCACAGAAGGGGGAAAAAACTGTCGCTACAGCAGCTTCGTCCCGCGCCACGTGAGTGTCCATTCGCGCGTTTGGCCCGGTTCCAGCCAGTTCGGGCTGCGCCATTGGCCGAGTGCTTCCGTGAGGGAATCCGGGGCGCCGATGCAGGGTTCGAAGGCGAGGTTGGAGTAGGCCTTCGCGCGCGGGAAGGGACTCCATCCGCCGCGGTTCAGCCAGAGGCCGAAGTGCGTGACGTTGCGCGTGTCGAACGACACCTCCAGCCGCGCGCTCCCCTCCTCCACCGCCGCGCGCCCCGTGCCCATGTCGATGAAGAGCTTGCACGCATACTTCCGCGAGATCTGATCGGGATTTCGAAAGTCGTGATTCTTCCCCGCCGCCACCGCGCGCGGCCAGCGATGCTCCGCGCCCGGGCCGCCGAGCTCGATGCCATACTGCGACCAGACACGTACGCGTGCGCCCTCGGGAAATTCGAGCCGCGTGTTCTTCGTCAACGGCAGCAACGGATGCGCACTCCACAGAAACGGCAGCCGGTCGAGCCCATCGTTCGTCACGGCATAGTGCATCTCCACGCGGTCCGCCGTTACGTAAATCGCGCGCGCGAAGCGATACGGCATCCGCTTCCCAACCCATCCGCACACCGCATACGTGCCCTCTTCGAGCGTCTTGAGCTCGAAGGTCGTCGACTGCGACCAGAGCTCGCCATGATCCGGAAGAGCGAGCCCGCTGTACGCATTCGGTAGCGACAGCGCCGCGTAGCGCCCTGAAATCGCCGGCAGCGTGCACGCCGCCACCGTCGGAAAACATTCGTCGTAGCCACCAGAGTCCGCAGTCTCGACGTACGAGGCGCCATCGATCGGCACCTGATGCGCAATCACGTCGCTCGTCCAGAGCCACTCTCGCCCCGCCATCTCCATGCTTGCAATCTTCCCGCCGAGTGCGGGGATGATGACGACCTTCGTGGTACCGGCGCGAAGCTCGGCCGATCCGAACACCGGGCGCACGGCGGTCGTCACGCGATGCTCGCCGGATCGATGCCGCGCGTCGCGAACACTCGCGCAACCGTTTCGCCGATCTTGTTGTTCGGCGTGCTCGCGCCCGCCGTGAGCCCGACGCGCACCGCGCCGTGCTCCGGCATCCATCCCGATACCATCTCCTCCGCGCGCCCCAGCGGCTTGTGACGGATCGTCCCCGCCTCCGGATCGATCGCCTCCGCATCCTCGATGTGATACGTCGTCACCCGCTCCGCACAGAGCGCCGCGAGTGAGATCGTGTTGCTCGAGTTGTAGCCACCGACGACCACCATCACATCGAGCGGCTCCGCCAGCAACTCCTTCACCGCGTCCTGGCGCTCCTGTGTCGCGCTGCAAATCGTGTCGAACGACCGGAAGTCCGTCGCGCGCGCTGCCGCGCCCCTCGCGCGCTCGATCGCGTTGCCGACCTCTTCACCAATCGCGAGCGATTCGCTCGCGAGCATCGTCGTCTGATTCGCGACGCCAATGCGGCGCAGATGCAGATCGGGGTCGAACCCTTCCGACACCGCGGGCGCGAACTTCGCGAGAAACGCGTCGCGATCCCCGCGTAGCTCGATGTAGTCGCACACCATCTTCGCCTCGGCCATGTCGCGCACGACGATCCAGTGCGCGCCCGGATGCTTCTCCGCCTGCGACGCCGTAGCGCGCGTCTCCTCGTGGTAGTGCTTGCCGTGGATGAGCGACGTCAGGCCGTCGCGCGCATACGCCTCGACGCGCTTCCAGACATTGAGCACGGAGCCGCACGTCGTGTCGACCATCACGCATCCCGATTCGCGCAGCGTCTGGAAGTCCTTCATCGGGACGCCGAACGCGGGGAGGATGACGACGTCCTGCGGCGTGATCGCGGAATAGTCGAAGCCGCCGGCGCCGGGAATGAGTATCTGAATCCCCATCCCGCGCAGCCGGTTGTTGACGTGCGGGTTGTGGATGATCTCGCCGACGAGGAGGATCCGGCGGTCAGGAAATTTGGTGCGCGTTTGGTAGGCGTATTCTACCGCCCGCTCGACGCCGTAGCAGAAGCCGAACTCGCGCGCGAGGCGAACGGTGACGTCGCCGGCTGTGAGCTCGTAACTCCTTGATTGCAAAAGATCTACGAGTCGTCCAGAGTAGTCGGTGGCGAGCGTCTCCTGGACGTCCGCCTTGAGGCCGAACCCCTTCCGGAAATACATCGCGTTCTCATTCGCGGCCATGCGCGCAATCTAGCCGTTCGCTGGGGGCCGCGAAACGCGCGTCAAAAGGTGACTCGTCGATGGATCATGGTAACGTCGCCGGTATGCACCGGCACGACATTCTCCGGCCGGGGCGGGATGAGCACGCCGGAGAGCGGCGCGATCCCCGCTGATTGCGCCGTGAGCTCGAGCGTTGTCTTCGCGCCGCGAGGCATCGTGAGCTCGAGCATGAAGCCGGAGTCGGGGGGCGCCGAGTACGACATGTCCCATTTCGGGGTGGGGCGGCGATAACGGGAGGTGTCGATGACGCGCCCATCGATCGACGCGGCAAGCACGATTCCGTCGGCTGCGTGCATCTCGATCTCCTGCGTACCCGGAGCGGCGACGATCCGGAGCGTCAGGCGACGGGCGTCGGCAGTCGTCGAGTCGTGGACGACGGTCGCCATCGGCGCAGTGAGTGGGATCCGGGGAACCGCCCGCACCGTCGTCGGCATCTCGCGTCCGAGCACGCGGCCGAGCCACGATGGTGGACCGCCGGCCGGGGACTTTGGCGTGATGACTTGCGCCGTCGGGCCGAGCACGGACGCGCTCCACTTGCCGCGCTTCGCCAGCTCGGTGGGAGTGACGAGCCAGGCGTCGCTCGAGTCGGCGTCGGCTGCATAGACGAGGAGCGACGGCACCGGATGGTCGATGGTGTTGCGCACCGTGGCCGCACCGACGATGAACAGCAGAACCGTCGCCGCGAGCACGACCAGCGTCGCGCGCCACCGCCGGTCCCCCGCGATCGCCTCGAATTGCGGCGCGATCACCCACGCGAGCAGCGGGATCAACACGCCCATGACGACGGCACCGCCCGTCGTGAGACCGAGCAGTACTACGCCGATACTGTAGATGATCGGCACCAGCAACGCCATCGCGACGAAGGTCGCTGTCCAGAGCGAGACCGCCGAGATCGAATCGTGACGGGTGGCGAACAGGGCAGCAACCGTGGCGACGACCAGCGGCCACACGAAGAGGAAGCTGGCGCCGGGTGCCTTCCAACTCACGAAGAGAGTAAGCAGCATCCAGACGACGAGGGCGCCTGCGTGCGTGGCTGCAGCGCTCCCCCAGCGACGTACGAGCGCCCAGCAGGCCGCAGCGAGTGCGAGCGCGAGCAGCGCGACCGCCGTCGCGTAGATGGAGCTGAATCCCGGCGTTCCGCCCAGCGCGGAATGCAGGCGATTCATTCCTATTCCTGCGAGCAACGCGACGCCGCCGCCGAGCGCTGCAGCGATCACCGTGGCGAGAACGCCGAGGATGAGGCCGCGGATCCAGTGGGGCTCGCGGCGACGGATGGAGATCAGCGTGAACAGCACCAGAATGGCGCTCACGATCGCGAATGGACGCGCCGCGCCTTCCGGATAGAGCACGAGGCCAAGCACGGGAAAATCGAAGAAGACGGCGTCGCCTGTCTTCGGGCGCGGGAGGGGACCATTGGCGAGGGCGCGCGTGATCACGAGCGCCTGCGCGCCTTCATGCTGGATGCTTCCGGGATTGAGCTGTGCGACGTTGTCCTGCGAGGTGTGGTATCGCTCGACGCCGTCGGCGTAGGCGAAGTTGAGCGCGGGCTGCCCGAGCAGCGCCACTTCGGAGAGATCGGTGTCGTTCGGGAGCGTGCGGTAGACGGTGACCATCAGCGAGGAGCCGGAGACATCGGGCGCCGTTCGGAGAATGCGGACGAGATCGAGATTTCCCGGTCCCGTCTCGAACATGAAGGCGCGGCCCGTCGTGCCTCGCGCCTCGAAGTTGAGGGTGGCGGCAACGTCCTTCGCCCACCGATGCTCGCGAACGAATGCGGCCGCGCCGAGCAGGCCGGCTTCCTCGCCATCGGTGAAGAGTGCGATGACGTCGTGCTTGAGCGGCGGTCCGGCACGCAGCGCGCGGAGTGTCTCGAGCAGCAGCGCTGTTCCGGAGCCGTCATCGCTGGCGGCGGGGCCGGCGGGAACGCCATCCGTGTGGGCCATCAGCACGACGGCGGGGCCGCCCGGCGTGGTCCCCGGCATCCGCGCCACGATGTTGTGAACCCGCCCCACCGCCTGGTACCGCGTCCCGATGCCCGTGGCCTCCTGCGCCTCCGCCGGAACGTGTAGCGCCGCGAGTTGGGAGAGCACATACTCGCGTACGCGTGCCCCGTTGGCACTGCCGATCGGATGGGGCCGCTGCGCTATCTCCCTCACGTGCGCCATCGCCCGCTCGGCGGAGAACACCGTAGCCGGCGCCGTCGCGGCGACCGGGGCGGGCGGGCGGCTCGCGTGGAGCACGAACGCGGCTGTCAGCACCAGCAGGATGACGAGACGCATCGGCGGGGATAGGCGGGCGGGGGCAGCCATGTGGCGTTCGTGGTCGATGTCGAAGGTAGGAGCGTTGGGCGAAGTTAGCGCGCGCTGCCCAGTATTGCGCCAGTGCAGGGGAAGTGGCAGCTACGGTATCTGTACGGGCTTTTCGGGTCCGACGCGGGGTCGGGCGTCCCTTAAATTTCGGAGAAATGACCCCCGATCCGCCGGACACCGCCCCACTTCTTCGCCCAGCGCCCATCGCGAAGGGTGATGCGATCGGCATCGTGGCGCCGTCGTACGCGCCGCGCCCGGGATGGCTGCTGCGCGGCGTGAAGGCGCTCGAGCACGCGGGGTACAGCGTGGTGCTGGACCCCGAGATCGCGACCGGGCGGCGCTTCAAGCGGCTCGAGGATGAGCGCAGGGCCGAGAACTTCATGGGGGTGTGGCTGGACCCCAAGGTGAAGGCGGTGATCGGCGGCACGGGTGGCTACGGCGCCGTGCGCATGCTACCGTATCTCGAGCCCGAGGTATTCCGGAGAAATCCAAAGATCTTCGTCGGCTACTCGGACATCACCGCGCTGCATCTGTGGATGATGCGGCGGTCGGGGCTGCGCACCTTCCACGGGCCGACGGTCGACGATCTCATCCCAAGCACGCGCGACCTGACGATGGCATCGCTGCTCACGGCGCTGACGACGCCGCGGCCGACGACGAAGATCGGACGCGGGATTGCGCGTGTGGTGCGTCCCGGGCGCGCGACGGGACGTTTGATCGGCGGAAATCTCTCGCTGGTGCAGCAGACGATCGGCACACCGTACGAGATCGACACGCACGACTCGATCTTATTTCTCGAGGAGACGCGCGACCCGATGAGCGTGCTCGACGAGCGGCTCCTGCATCTGTGCGCGGCTGGGCTGCTGCGGCAGGTGCGCGGTGTGATCATCGGGAAGCTGTCGATCGACCGTTCGGAAGAGGATGAATTCGAAAACTTTCTCCTGGATCTGCTCTCGGATCTCGACGTGCCGGTGCTGACGGACTTTCCGGCGGGCCATGAGATGCCGAATCTGACGATTCCGATCGGGACGGATGTGGAGCTGGTGGCGGAGGAGACAACGGGGTGGATTACGTATCGCGAGGATGCGTTGACTGGGGGCGACGTGGTACAATCGTGAGTGAAACGTCATGATCGAGGTAATGGTCGCGGATATCACGTCCCTCGACGTCGATGCGATCGTCAACGCCGCGAACGAGCAGCTGCGCGGCGGCGGCGGTGTCGACGGCGCGATTCACCGTGCCGCCGGTCAGGAGCTCGTGTGGGCGAGTCGCGCGCTCGGACCCATCGCGACGGGGAGCGCCGTGATCACGCCGGGCTTTGGCCTGCGCGCGCGATATGTGATTCATGCGGTGGGCCCCGTGTGGCACGGCGGCACGAAGCACGAGGCGGAGCTGCTCGCGCGCGCGTACGACGAGAGCTTCGCGCGCGCGCGCGAGGCGGGCGACGTGCGCACCATCGCGTTTCCGGCGATTTCTACCGGCGTGTACGGCTATCCGAAGGAGCGCGCGGCGGTGATCGCGGTGCGTAGCATGCAGAGGCACCAGGAGGATTTCGAACGCGTCATCGCGTGCGCGTTCGACGAGGAGACGGCGGGACTGTATCGGCGAGCCATAGGTCCGTGAAGCGAGAGGTAGCTACTATTTAAATGCGAACGTCTATTTAGAAGCGATTGGAGAGTGCCATGTACCTGGCCGAATTCATCGAGACGAACTCCGAGCCCATTCTGATGGAGTGGGCCGCTTTTGCGAAGACCCGCGGTGACGCGGCGAAGTTGATGGACGAGGTTGCGCTCCGGGACCACGCTTCCGAGATGCTGAGGGCGATCGTGATCGATCTCCGATCGTCGCAGAGCTCGTTGGAGCAGTCCGAGAAAGCGAAGGGAAATGCAGACACCACACCGGCCGATCCCGACACTGCCGCAGAGGTGCACGGTGCGGATCGCGCGTGGAGCGGATTTACGATTGGCGAAATGGTTTCCGAGTATCGCGCGCTACGAGCCAGCGTCATTCGTCTCTGGGTCAAGAGCTGTGGCGCGCTCACGAGCGGCGACCTCGATGACGTTGTACGCTTCAACGAAGCCATCGACCAGTCGATGGCTGAGGCGATCACTCGTTACTCGACCGACCTCGATCACTCCAAGGAGATGTTTCTCGCCGTTCTTGGCCACGACCTGCGCACGCCGCTTGGCGCTGTGCTCATGTCGTCACAGTTCATGCTCGACACCGGAGAGCTGACCGAGCCGCATCTCACCCTCACGAAGCGCATTGCACACAGTGCGAGGCGCATGAACGAGATGGCGGACGACCTGCTGGACTTTACGCGCAGTCAGCTCGGGACCGGAGTGCCGATTGTCCGAGCGCGGATTGATATCGCGATAACTCTCCGACACGCGATCGACGAGATCGAGGCAGCGCATCCGGGCCGCACATTCGAGATGCGCGCGACGGGAGACTCGGAGGGCGAGTGGGACGGTGCAAGAATGAGCCAGGTGTTCGCGAACCTGTTGGGCAATGCCGCGCAGCACGGTGCACCCGGGAGCCCGATCGGCGTTCAGCTGCTCGGTGACAATGAAGAGATCGTCGTGATCGTACACAACTTCGGAGCCGTGATCCCACCGTCGGAGCTCTTCGGGATCTTCAGTCCCTTCAAGCGACTCAAGCCGGGCGCGTCGGTGTCACGCGACGCAAGCAGCCTCGGGCTCGGCTTGTTCATCGCCGATCGCATAGTGAAGGCGCACTCGGGGACCATCGATGTGCAGTCATCGGTTGAGGCGGGGACATCATTCATTGTTCGCCTCCCGCGCGATTCGAAGGCACCGCCCGCGCCGCTGCGAGCGACCTCGCGCACGGACCGGCGCGCGCGCCAGCGAGCGGACGACTGAGATTGTCCGATGCCACCATCGCGGCGACTGTGGGACGTCGCTAGATCGAGGCGCGCGCCTCTTCCGTCGACAGGATGTGCTGCTCGACCAACTCTCTGAACTCCAGCGGTAGCGCGATCTTCTTGAGATCGATGTCGACGCACACGAGCACGAGATGCGCCGCGGCGATCAGCGTCTTCCGGTCGTCGCGAAAGAGATCGACGTTCATCGTCACCGAGGTACGACCGATGTTGCTGAAGTACGCCATGATCACGACCTGATCGTCCAGCTTCGCCGGCGAGAAGTACTCGATGTGCATCACCTTCCTCGGCAGCCACAGCTTGTACTGCGCATGCAGCTTGCTGAGCGGCGTACCGAGCGAGCGGTACAGGTCCGTTTCGGCGATGTCGAGAAAGCGGGTGTACGCGCTGTAGCGTGCGATGCCGGCGAGGTCGATGTCCTCCCAGCGGATGTAATCGATCGTTACGAACGGAGCTTTGACGGTCATGGGAGGAATCTACCCCCGACCATCGCAGGCTGCGAGAATTCCGGGTGGTGTTGGCGGAACTTTCACCGGCGCCGCAGCCTTGAGCGTTACTACCCTCGCGGAGCAGTCCCCCATGTCCGAGCGCAAAGGCGCGATCAAGCCGATCGCGATTTACCACGAGCACCCGGACTGGTTCCGCCCGCTCTTCGCCGAGCTGGATCGGCGTTCGGTGCCATACGAGCGCCTCGACGCCGCGGCGCACACGTACGATCCGTCCGAGACATCGGTTCCGTGGTCGCTCGTCTTCAATCGCACCTCGCCCTCTGCGTATCTCCGCGGGCATGGCCAAGCGACCTTCTATACGCTCGACTGGCTTCGCCATCTCGAGCGCATCGGCGTTCCCGTCGTCAACGGCGCGCAGCCGTACACCGTCGAAATCTCGAAGGCGATGCAGCTCGATATCCTCCGCGAGGTCGGGCTTCCGTTCCCGCGCGCGCGTGTGATCAACCACGCGAGCGTGGCGCCGCACGCCGCGCGCGGGCTCCGCTTCCCGGTGCTCGTCAAGGCGAACATCGGCGGCAGCGGCGCGGGCATCACGCGCTTCGACAACGAAGCGTCGCTCGCGAAAGCCGCCACCGACGGCACCATCGACCTCGGCATCGACAACGTCGCGATCGTGCAGGAGCAGGCGCCGTTGACCGATGCGCACATCACGCGCGTCGAGGTGCTCGGCGGGAAATTCCTCTACGCCATCGATGTGTATCCCGATGTCGGCTCGTTCAACCTCTGTCCCGCCGACGTGTGCCAGACGACGGATGGCCGCGAGCTCGTGCGCGGCGCGTGCGCGACCGATCTCGCCAAGAACGGAATGCGCGTGGAAGCGGTGCACCCGCCAAAGGAGATCATCGCCCAGGTCGAGAAGATCTCCGCGCACATCGGTCTCGATATCGGTGGCATCGAGTATCTCGTCGACTCGCGCGACGGGAAGCACTACTTCTATGATGTGAACTGCCTCTCGAACTTCGTCGCCGACGCGGTCAACGTCATCGGCTTCGATCCGTTCGTGCGACTCGCGGACTACCTCGAGGAGCGCGCCGGCTTCCGCAAGTCGCTCGTCGGTGCCGCCTGATGCGCTACGGCTACTGGATGCCGGTGTTCGGCGGATGGCTGCGCAACGTCGCCGATGAGAAGATGGAAGCGAGTTGGGGCTACACGAAGCAGCTCGCGATTCGCAGCGAGGAGCTCGGCTACGACCTTACGCTCGTAGCCGAGCTTTTTCTGAACGACATCAAGGGGATCGACGCGCCGTCGCTCGATGCGTGGTCGACGGCGGCCGCACTCGCGGCGGTCACGACGAAGCTCGAGCTGATGGTGGCCGTGCGCCCGACCTTTCATCTGCCCGCGATCTTCGCGAAGCAGGCCGCGAACATCGATCAAATCTCGGGCGGTCGTCTCTCGCTCAATCTCGTGTCGTCATGGTGGAAGGATGAGGCGCGCCGCTTCGGCGTGCGCTTCGACGAGCACGACGACCGCTATGCGCGAACCGAAGAGTGGCTCGGCATCGTCGACGGCGCGTGGCGCGACCACCAGCTCTCGCACGAGGGGAAGTACTACACCGTCGACGAGACCATCGTCGAGCCGAAACCCGTGAGTCGCGGCGCGCGCACGCGGCCGACGGTGTGGGCGGGCGGCGAATCCGAGGCGGCGAAGACGCTGATAGCGCGCGACTGCGACGCCTACGTCATGCACGGCGATCCGCCGGAGCGCATCGCGCCGAAGGTTGCGGATCTCAGGAAGCGCCGCGAAGGATTCGCAAAGCCACCGATGCAGTACGGCATGGCCGCGTACGCGATCGTGCGCGACAGCGACGGCGACGTGAAGAAAGAGCTCGATAGGATCACGAACGTGGCGGAGGGAACGCCGGGGTACGGCAATTACCGGGACTGGATCGCGAACACGAGGCTCGAGCAGCAGGTGAGCCTCGAGGACTATTCGGTGTCGAACCGCGGACTGCGCGCGGGGCTCGTGGGCACGCCGGAGCAGGTTGCAGAGCGAGTGCGGGAATTCGAGGCGGTGGGAGTGGACCTGTTGTTGCTACAGTGCAGCCCGCAGCTCGAGGAAAT